>PLTK01000047.1 GCA_003164415.1 Methanobacterium sp.
ATTGATTCGGCTCTTTTCATGAAAAAGTTCGCAAATTTATGGAGAACCTTATCAACACTTCTATCACTCATCGGGATTATTTGTGTAATTGCAATTCCTAAATTTTTTTCCTCAAACTCTTTGATAGCCGACTCTAAATAATCTGCAGAAAGTACCACATCAGAATCTAAAAATAATAATAATTCCCCTTCAGCTATTTTTGCTCCGTTATTCCTACCTACTGCCGGTAACCCACCAGGAATAACTTTACAATTGTTTGATTCTGCAATCTCCTTCGTTTTGTCAGTAGACCCTGCATCAGCTACAATTATCTCGTAATCTTTAAAATTCTGTTCTTTAATGCTATAAAGGAGCTTTGGGAGGTACTCTTCCTCATTATATGTTGGTATTATGATACTGAGTTTCACATTAATACTTACACCTTCATCCATTTTATAATTAATGTAGAACAATATAATTTAAAAGTGCTTCCATGTCTCCTATTTGTTTCAAATCTATATTTACAAATTAAAACCGATTGAAACATGTTAATTAGAACATATTTATTTAATGTTTATAGGATAATGATTAATATGTAAAATAATAAGTTTTAATCTTGAATAATTGTATAAATAGAATATTGAAATTGTTATCGTAGTACTTACCACTTTTTTGTGGTTTTATACTATAATCTGTTTTATAAGTTATTTCAGAACCATTCCTTCTTAATTAATTTAATCTATTCAGATATGATCTAATGAAAATATTAATTTTATTGAATACTTCAAACAAAAATAGATAATTTATTCCTATTCATATTTTACTGCAGTACCAGTCACAGTAACCATTATGGTGTTGCCCATGGTTCCACCTAAGTTATTGTACTTTATACGAATTCCAATAATTGCATTTGCATCGTCTTTTTCAGCTTTTTCTGTTATACTATCTATTGCAAGGTCTCTGGCACTTTTTAGCTGTTCTTCATATGCTGAAGTTCTCCCTCCAACCACATCTCTAACTCCTGAAAAGAGGTCTTTGTAAACATTTGCACCTAACAATGATTCACCAGTTACTAGTCCATAATATTCTATTATTTTATGCCCTTCAATATTAGGTGTAGTTAATATTAACATTTTATTCCTCCATAAATTATCTATGAGAATAAATTTTTAAAGAATATTTATTAATTATTGTCCAACTTATTCATATAAATTTAATATTGGTCTATTGATCTATAAATTAAGTACTATATTGAGATTTGAATTAAAAAATGATATTAAAACATTTATCCCTATTAATGTTTATGACATTTTAGTTTAATATGCTTTTTTTTGTAGTCTGAATAGGATTTATAGGGCTTCTAAAAACAGAGCATATGTACCAAAATTGAACATATACTGTTATTATTAAAGAATGGATAATGGTATATGTTTATTTAAATTCAAATTCTATTTTTTTCCTAAAAATTTATATTAGATCATCGATCATGATATGATAATGATAGGTTATTTAAGAAAGAAAGATTTCTATTTGATTTTCAAGAATCTTGGAATTGTAATGCAAGGCATAGGCGTGGTTATGCTTATCCCATTATTAGTTGCACTTATATATGGTGAAACTGATTATGGAGGATATCTTATATCAGGTATCCTTTCAATTTCCATAGGCTTTTTGTTTAGACAATTTTTCCCAGAAAAAGCCAGTATGAGACTTAAACATGGGATGATACTAGCAGCCATTGCTTGGCTTTGGGCTGCACTCATGGGTAGTATATGTTTGATGTATACAACTGATGTTAGTTTTTTAAACGCGTATTTCGAGAGCATGTCTGCTTGGACTGGTAGTGGACTTTCAATATATACTAATGTTCAGATACTCCCACAATCTGTACTGTTTTTAAGAAGCCTTATGCAGTGGGTTGGTGGGTTAGGTGTGGTTATTGTGGTTATTGGAGTACTTATNNGATGCCATAAATAACTGTTTTACTAACCTATCAACAGGTGGAATGTCGGTAAAAAATGATAATATCGGAGCATATAACAGCACCGCCATAACAATTATAACAATAATACTGATGACTATAGGAGGGACTAGCTTCCTAGTACATTACAATGCACTTAAAGGAAGAGTTCTAGATGTATTCCGTGACATACAATTTCAGGCTATGATCATCATTGTAGTAGTTTTCTCAATACTTCTTCTAACAGTTTCTAAGTTTACTACCCTTAACTCTGTTTTCTTTGTTGTTTCTGCCCTCAGTTGTACAGGTTCAAACACTGTGCCTATAAGTACAATGGCCGGATGGACAGACTTTTCTAAGGTGTTACTATCTGTGGCCATGATAATTGGTATGGCAGCTGGTTCAACCAGTGGGGCATTAAAACTCATAAGAATCGTAACGTTGGTAAAAGGAATTTATTGGGAAGTAATTAAGATATTGTCCCCCGAAGGTACTGTAATACCTCGAAAAATAGCAGGAAAAACAGTTCAAGATGCAGAGATAAAAGAAGCTGGTAGTTACACATTTTTATATTTGTTTCTGATTTTCATTACATGGCTAGTATTCATGGCCTATGGTTACGGAGGTATAGATTCACTCTTCGAAATTACATCAGCTCAAGGTAATGTTGGCCTTTCAGTGGGTATAACATCTCCAACCATGCCTTCGATTCCTGAAATATTATTAATAATTGGAATGTGGGTTGGAAGAATCGAAATAATCCCTGCATTGATCCTACTTAAAGGCGGGTTTGATCTTTTCAAAAGATTTAAGACTTAATAAATACTTTAATTTTTTTGAAACTTCGAATTTTATTTTTATGATATCGTTATTTTATAAGGTTGAAAAATCTATACAATTAGAATTGGGTTAATAATAAAAATTTTAGTTGGTGTAAATTTATGTATGTAGTAATAATGGGCGGCGGTAGAGTAGGAATTAATCTAGCATCATCACTAGTAGCAGGCGGACATGACGTCACCCTCATTGAAAACGATTCAAAATTATGTAATAATGCGGCGAGTGAATTAGATGCATTAGTAATATGCGGTAGTGGAACCGATATTAAAACTCTTGAAGAAGCAAATGTGGGTGATGCAGATGTTTTTGTAGCAGCCACAGGATTCGACGAAGCAAATCTACTTTCATGTATCCTAGTTAAAGAATATAATATAAAAAAGATTATTGCAAGGGTAAGTAACCCTGATCATGAGGATGCCTTTAAAAAAGTTGGTATTGACGATGTTATAAGTCCTGAACTTACAGCAGCTAGCTACCTTGAAAAACTTATAATCAGGCCAAAAATTGCAGATTTAATAATCATAGGTAAGGGAAATGCAGAATTATTAGAAATCAAGGTAGAAAATAAAAATGTTTTAGGGAAAAAAATAAAAGATGTAAGCCCAACAGACGATTTTATAATTGCTGCATTGTATAAAAAGGGTGAAATTACCATCCCGAAAAAGGAAGATGTTTTGAATAAAGGCGATAGAATATCCATACTTGTTAAAAGTAAAGCTGTTAAGAAAACTGCTAAACTATTTACGGAATAGGTAAATTCAAATATTTAATTTAAAATATTTTTTTTAAATTTAATAACCTGTTAACATGTTATAAGAAGTTTTAATATGTCTTGAACCATCGTTAACCCATGGACCATGACCTGGCAGTAAATACTTTACATTAAGATTTTTCAAACGTTTTAATGATTCTTTCATATCTTCGAGGTTTCCACCAATATCCATCCTGCCATAACCCCCATCTGCAAATACAGTATCTCCGGATATGAGTATTTCACCATTATAGAGGCATATCCCACCCTTAGTATGTCCAGGCGTATGAAGAACTTCGAAATCGTGTATTTTGTCCCCTTCTTCAAGGATTCTATCAACTTTCATTCCTTCCATTGATCTTCCAAAAATACTGGCTGCTGTAGCTGCATCATTTTTCTCTTGTATGGCTTTAGCATCTTCCCTATGCATAGCAACATCCAAATTAAAGCATCTGTTTCCACCTATATGATCGTAGTGATTATGGGTGTTTACAATTAGTGCAAGATCATCTACGGATATTCCTGCCTTTTTCATGGAATCTTTAATGTATTGGATGTTATCTCCTGTTCCAGTATCGACCATAACATCTTCGAAAATATAAATATTTGAATCGTATCCAATTCCTTCTATTATTACAATATCGTTGATCTTATCCAAATTATCACCTTTTCATTAATTGTTGTTAGATCATTAAATAATTTTAGAAAAGAAAATTTAAAAAAATTTGGAATACTTTAAATAATTTAAAATAAGTTTTAAGGTTTAAAAATATTAAATGGGGTCACCGGGATTTGAACCCAGATCCTAGGATTTCTCTTGTCTCAGTACTCCAATTGGTCATCATACTTTCCTTCAGAGTGCGCACTTTCTTCAAAGACAACTGGAGTCCCAGATGATAGCCAGATTACACTATGACCCCAAGGGGTTATTTAATGCATATTTAANNTTTAAGATATACAAGCCAAGGGAGAGATTTGAACTCCCGTGTAATGGATCTGCAGTCCACCGCTTCGCCTCTAAGCTACCTTGGCGTAGTAGGTATAGTTTAATTGCTGTTGATATTTAAACCTTACGGAGAGTTTGTCGAAAAAATCATTAACTGCAATTTTACATTATTTTATTTTATATAAATAAAGATAATTACAACTAGAAATCTTTTAAAAAATTAATAGATGAAATAATATTGAAATGAAATAAATTATCGATCAATTCATTATAGTTATTTCATTTCCAGTTGCTTGGGGAGGATATCCTTGTATTATTGGACCTATGAATGTGATATCTACACTTTGTCCAGGTTTAAGACTTTCAAACGTTCCATTATTCAGTTTATTTCCATCTTTATGTAATATCTGAGTTTCATTTGTTATTTTGACCGTAACATTCCCCTGTTGATTACCGTTGGTTAATACTCCCTGTACAAGTATTGAATTAGTATTGTTAGAGTTATTACCTGCAACCAATATTCCAACAATCGTTCCAGTCATATCTGAATGTTGTTGACCTCCAGTTGCAACCATGGCACCGTAAACAACCCCCATAAACATCACAAATAGCATTGAGAGGAGTATGATATTTTTCATTTTGGAATTCCTTCTATTAATTTTTAATGATTAGTTCTAATCTGGTTTATTCAAACATGAATGCCTGTATTTAAGTAGACACGAGTACTATCCATATTTGAACTCTGGAATACTATATTTTACAAACCCCTTTATATAATTAATTGATGGAATTATCACAATTCATCAATTTCAAGTGAGTATATAACCCGATTTATATAAAAAATTCAATAATGTTCTTTAAGTTCACTTTCAATTGTATCGTGTTTCTTAATAGTTGTACTGAAAAGTTTTTCGAATGTTGCAGGAATATCTTCATCCAAAACCTTAAGACCCTCTTCAGTTATTCCTCCTTTAGTAGCTACTGAGGAGATTAAATTTTCAAAGCCCATACCTTCAGAAAGGAGTTTTGAAGTCCCATACAATGTTTTAATTATCATTTCTTCTGTTTCTTCGATTGAAAATCCACTATTCTTTGATGCTGTTTTAGCAAATTCCATGAATATTTGGGCAATAAATGCGGGTGAACAACTCGTAATATCCGCACCTACATCAAAATCTTTTTCATTAATTACTTTAGATATGCCTATTGAATTAAAAAGAGTATTTAAAGATTCTCCCTCTGCTTTTGTAACATTTGAGTTATGACAAATTAAGGTTACTCCTTCAAGTACTTTTGATGTTAAAGAAGGCATTACCTTGGATATTTTTCCTTTAAATATCCCATTAACATTTTCCATTGTCAAAGCAGCAGATATATATACTAAATGTGTATCTTCGGATGTAAATTCTTTTATCTCTTCCAGAACATTCTTTACATCCGATGTTCCAACCATTAGGAACAGTAGATTAGATTGCATAGATGTGATGGTATTATTCTCTGCAATTTCTATTTCGGGATATTCATTTTTCAAATGATCGAGCTTTGATCCGGTTCTGCTTGAAATAACAACTTCATATGGTTTAAGTATTCCAGATAAGAGGAAACCATCCAAAATAACTTTTCCCATACTTCCATAACCGATAACTCCTATTTTTTTCACAATAACTCTCCTAATTAATTGATTCACAAATATTTAATTCAATGGTTGATTTGGATAAACAATTCTTTAACCTGTTTTGAGTATATTCAGAACTGATATTTCATAATTCTGTAATGTAACAGAATTGTCTCGTTTTTTAATTTTTCCATTTTAAGAAGTTTCAAATCTATAATTCCTTCTTCCGAAATTAAATCGGGTGCAGAATAAATAGAATCGGAAGATATTCCCCCTACTAGAGTAGGATAAATTAATACACACACTTCATCAACTAGATCGTCTCTGAGGAGTAAACCATTTAGTTTACCTCCACTTTCAACTCTTAGATTTTTAACCCCAAATTGTATGTTTAGTTCTTCAAGGGCTGTACCTAAATTAACTTCATCGTAGCCTATAACCATGAATTTAATGTATCTTTCTTCTAAAAAGTCCAAATATTCTTTAGGTGTAGATCTAGAACATAACACTAGAATATCTTTAAAAAATTGAGTTTTTAGTACTTCATCCCAGATACGTATTTTTCCTTGGCTGTCGGGTACAACTAATAATGGCCTTTTATCAATTTTATTTATTTCTTCGACTTTATAATCGGTATCTTCATTTTTATTGCCATTTTTCGATTGAAATTTTTTTAATACAGTGTTATTACTCATTAAAACCGCATCAAGAGACCATTCATTAGCAACCCTATAATAAAGTTCATCATCGATATTAAATCCATCAATTCGCCCATCAAGAGATATATTATCGAATATTATTACTTTTGGTAACATTGAATTCCTCCATTTCTTATTTAAACAATTTTAGATTTATACTGTTATTTATTAAGATTTGACTTTTGGTAATTCTCAATCCTAAAAAGATTTTATTTCCACAATATGGATTATATTCTTAATTTTAAATTATAAATTTATACCCCTAGTAAACTATAAAACGATGCCAAGTAATTTAATCCCATTATAACTGTGATTAAATGTTCTGTAGACTTTTGTTAGTTATCCATCTTCTTAAAATGAAATTAAAGTGATTTGGATCTTCTAAATTCCATAAATGACCTACATTTGGTGCAATATATCCTTCAGATATCTGTAATGACATCAACAGATCACCTGCTGAATCCTTAATAAATTTATAATCTTTCTCACCAGCCATCACCAAAACTGGTACTTCTATTTTTTCAATTCCATCTGGCCTCTTAAAAACCATGTTCTCATTAAGAATCCTGTATAATGATTCATGTTTAATAATAAGGGTTGATTCCTTAAATTTGTCAAAAAGACATTTGGGCATGTTGTAAGTTCGCATGTTAGCTTTTATGAAAAAATCAGTATTTTTTACTGGTTCATATACATTAATAGAATAATCAAGTAGTTTTAATAATGATTCATTATCTGTGGCTCTTTGAATGAGTACTCCGCTGATAATTGCATGATCAACTAATTCAGGGTTTTTACTCAAAATTTCTAGGATAATTTGGGCCCCTACAGATATTCCTACCAGGTGGGCCTTACAATTACTCGTATGTTTACGAATTATCTCAGATATCATTTCAGCGGATTTATTAATTGTAAATGGCTTTATATTAATGCTTTTCCCATGTTCAGGAAGATCGGGTACAATGCAATGATAATCATCGAATTCTTTTATTTGTTCATCCCATATCCAACCCGCCATTGCACTGCCGTGCAGAAATATGATGGTCTCAGCATTTTTATGACCTGTTTCTTTAAGATATAAATCCATATTACCCTCTAAACAATATTTTGATATTCTTTTTTATGACATCATTTATCAAAGGGATATTCCATGCCATAGGTTCCTTCTGATTTACCCATCCATTTGAATTGTTTCTTAGCACATACATTGAAACCAGTTCTTTCGTACAATCTTTTAGCATTGTAATTCTCAAACGTTACATCTAACAAAACTCTTTTACAGTTCTTATCATTTGCCAATTGAAATGAATTGTTCAATAGTTCAGTTCCAATACCCTTTCCCCTTAAACCACTTGCAACAACAAGATTGCCAATGTAAAGATCATCTTTCTCAATTGATGAAGCAGTGATCCTGTCATATACAGGTTTGACCAGTGAAAGTTTTATAAAATTCAAGAATTCCATTTCGCGTTTGAATACCTTGACTTCTTCAAGATATTTTAGTTCGTCGCCTCTGAAAGCAACAAGAATTCCCATAATATTACCGTTATCATCCTCTCCAATGTAGATATTTTCATGACCATAGCTATTTTTTCCAGCTATTATTAGTGTTTTAAGCTTTTTAATAGCATCAGTGCTGTTTTTATCCAAAAAAGTCGTAAAAAGACTGATATCTGTTTCATAGATCAATTCTGATACTAAATCAACGTCATGTTTATTTAAATCCAATTTTACCAAATTCATTTAATTTATAACTCCTTATTCCATTTATTAATTATTTAAACAATTTTTTAATCTTGATATGGCATATTGGGCCATATTATTCCACTCTATCATCTGATTTAACAACCTATATAACCTTCACACTATAAATAAAAATTCATGGAAAGTAAAAAATTCGTGCTTCTGGACATAGATTACATCACAGAGAATGATAAGGCAGTTATCCGATTGTTTGGAAAGCTTAAAGGGGATGAAGAGGGTAAATCTCTCATTGTCCTTGATAAAAGTTTTGAACCCTACATTTATGTAATTCCCCACAATGAAGAGCAATGTATAGAAGATTTAAACGAATTTGATATTAACAGAATTGGTTGGGCACGAAAAGGGTATATGGGTGAGATCAAAGATTTTATAAAACTTACTCTTAACCACCCTCAAGATGTTCCCAAATTAAGGGATAAAATAAGAAATTTAGAATCTGTAAAGGATATTTTGGAACATGACATCCCATTTTACCGCAGATACCTGATAGATAAAGCCATATTTCCAATGGCCGAAGTGGAGGTAGAAGGCATATGTCTCGATAATAAATCTGTTAATTTTATGTGTAGCAATGATGTATGCGTTTTTGAAATGCATGGGAACCCTAAACCAATTAATTCTGAATTTCCGGAATTAAAAACCTTGAGTTTTGATATAGAAGTAAGAAACCCTAAGGGGATGCCACAAGCAGAAGAAGATCCAATAATCATGATAAGTTTATCAAGCAACAGAGGATTTCAGAAGGTACTTTCAACAAAAAAATCTCCGCTTGAATTTGTAGAAACGCTGAAAACAGAAGCCCATATGCTTCAAAGGTTTGTTGAGATAGTTAAATCAGAAAATCCCGATCTTTTAATGGGTTACAATTCAGATAACTTTGATATGCCCTATATTCGTGATAGAGCAACCAAACTCAACGTGAAAATGGGCTTGGGAACCGATGGATCCGGACTTAAATTTATGAGGAGAGGTTACACAAACTCGGCCCTGGTGAAAGGTAGGATACACGTGGATCTCTATCTTTTAAGTCGAAGATATCTTCAGCTAGACAGATACACTCTTGAAAGAGTTTATAAGGAGCTTTTTGACGAACAGAAGGTGGATGTTCCTGGTGATGAAATATTTGAGTACTGGGATTGTGGTGGTGAAAAGCTAGAAACACTCTTTAAATATTCATTAGACGATGCAGTATCAGTTACTAAGATTGGTGAAAAATTATTACCACTCAGTATGGAACTCACACGTTTAGTTGGCCAACCATTTTTTGATATAGCCCGAATGGCTACGGGACAAATGGTAGAATGGTACCTTATAAGGAAAGCCTATGAAATAGGGGATATGGTACCAAATAAACCTTCATCATCACAGTATTCAGAAAGAAGAGGCAAAAAGGCCGCAGGTGGATATGTTATGTCCCCTGTTAAGGGATTGCATGAGAATATTGTATCATTCGATTTCAGAAGTCTCTACCCAAGTATCATTATCTCTAAGAATGTATCACCAGACACTCTTGTGACGGAGGGTAATGACAATGATTGCAATATTGCACCAGAATTAGGACATAAATTCCTTAAAACACCTGTAGGATTTGTTCCATCCATAATTGGGAACATTTTAAAGGAAAGGGTCAGACTTAAAACACAGATGAAAAATGCTGTAAATCCAAGAGAAAAACAGGTGCTGGATGTCCAACAACAAGCACTTAAAAGACTCGCTAACTCCATGTACGGAGTATATGGATATTCACGATTTAGATGGTATAGAATTGAATGTGCCGAAGCTGTTACAGCATGGGGTAGGGATTTTATTAAAAAAACTATGTTAGATGCAGAAGAATATGGTTTCAAAGCCATTTATGCGGATACTGATGGTTTCTATGCCACTTTTTTACGAGATGATGTAAAATTAAAGGAAGATAAATAGATTGGAGTAATAGAGAATACCTAAAATAAATAATAGATTCATAAAAGTCTTAACCAGGAAAATTAATTGATATTAATGAAACTCGAAAATCCTACACATTAATAATCTTAAATGGTTAAAAAGCTTAGATGTACCTGTAAACTTCTGAGGGGATATTATAAAAATAATAAAATCATTCAATACTACTAATTTTTTAATTTAAGAATGTTACAATTTAAATATTCCAATCTCATGATTTTTATCTTTGGATATATAAGACTGGAGAGCTAAATCAAATTTATTAAAAGTTTCTTACATTATTTTAATTCTAAGATCTTACTACAAATTTTTGAGGTATGAAAGTGGAAAAGACCAAGATATTAGTACAGGGAATAGTTCAGGGAGTAGGATTTAGACCTACAGTTTACAGGTTAGCTCATGATCTGAACATCAACGGATACGTAAGAAACCTAGGAAATATTGTTGAAATAGTTATTGAAGGTCCTAATAATAAGATTAATGATTTCATAAGTAGTTTACAAGAAAATAAACCTCCAATATCTGAGATAAACTCACTTGAAGTTGAATGGTTCCATCATAATGGTCCTGCAGAATTTAATGATTTCAAAATACTTGAAAGCTCAAAAAATTTTTCAGGATCCTCTGTAATCCCGCCAGATATTGCAATCTGTGATAATTGTCTTGAAGAAGTTTTTGATGCTTCAGATAGAAGGCATAGGTATCCATTCACTGCTTGTACTGACTGTGGCCCTCGTTTTACTGTTATAAGTTCAGTTCCCTACGACCGTGTACGGACATCTATGAAGAGTTTTCCTCTCTGCAAAGAATGTGAAGCCGAATATGAAGACCCAAAAGACCGTAGGTATCATGCTGAAGCTTCATGTTGTCCAATTTGTGGGCCAAAAGTGTTTTTATATCGTAAAGGTATAATTGAAAGTGAAAATCCGATAAAAAAAGCTGCTGAACTAATAGATGAGGGGAATATTCTTGCTATAAAGGGTATTGGAGGCACTCATCTTGTTGTTAAAGCAACAGAAGACAGCCCTGTGGAAATACTGAGAAAAAGACTTGGTAGATACAATCAGCCATTTGCATGTATGTCAAAAGATTTAAAAACAGTTCAAACATTTACAGATATTTCTGAATCTGAAAAAAAAGTTTTGGAATCAAGAAGAAGACCCATAGTAGTTTTAAATAAGAATAAAAATTACATGCTTTCACCTTCTGTATCCCCCTACCTACATAATCTTGGAGTTATGCTCCCATATTCCGCACTTCAACATTTACTTTTCACATACACCAATGAACCCGCCTACATCATGACTTCTGCCAATATACCCGGTGACCCCATGCTCATTGATAATATGGAGATAATATCAAAACTTGAGGGTATTGCAGATTATTACCTCCTACATGACAGGGAAATAATTAACAGGTGTGATGATTCTGTTGTAAGGTTTAGGGGTGATGAAATGGCATTTATAAGACGTTCCAGGGGTTATGTTCCCGAACCTTATGATTTTTCACATATTTCAAAGAATTTAAATGTATTAGCCCTTGGCCCCGAAATAGATGTGACCTTTTCTTTACTCAAAGACGGAAAATGCTATGTTTCACAACATATAGGAGATACAACCAAGTACGAAACATTCAGATATCTGCAGGAAGCAGTGCATCACATGATGGACATCACCAGGACCGGAAGTGTTGATGCTGTTGCATGCGATCTCCATCCAATGTTCTTTACTACTAAACTTGCTGAGGATATGGGCAAAGACTTTGAATCTGAGATTGTGAGGGTACAACATCACCATGCCCATGCAGCATCCCTATGTGTGGATAATAATATCGATGAACTCATATGTATTGCTGCAGATGGTGTTGGATATGGGGATGACGGTACTGCATGGGGCGGAGAAATACTACTTTCCCATGGGTCAAACTATGAGAGATTGGCGAGTTTAATGCCGCAACCCATGGCTGGCGGTGACTTAACAACTAAATACCCTGTGAGAATGCTTATGTCTATGTTGTATAGTCACATGGACGATGATGAACTTGTAAATCTTATGAAAACAAATTATGATGACTATTTCAAACATGGGGAAAGAGAGATAGGACTCGTTTTAAAACAATTAGAAAAAGGATTTAACACCAATATAACTACCAGTACTGGTAGAGTTCTGGATACAATATCAACTGCACTCAGAATATGTGGAGAAAGAACTTATGAGGGCGAATGTGCAATGAAACTTGAATCTGCTGCATTCTATGGTAAAAATACCCTTGAAATCCCCTATGAAATTGGAACTAATAATGGTAAAGAATTTTTAAACACGTCAAATATCTTGATATCCGCTCTGGAGTTAAAAGCGAAGGGTGAAAAGATGCAGGATGTAGCTCGTGCAGCACAAAATGCAATTGCTTTTGGACTTGCTGAAATGGCAATAAACGCCGCAGAAAATGTGGGAGTAAAAGTTATAGGCGGTTCGGGAGGAGTATTCTATAATGAAGCATTAAGTGTTGCCATACGTAATACAGTGAAATCTGCCGGTTATACTTTCGTTCAGCATAAAAACAGTTGTGCAGGAGATGGATCTGTTTCTATGGGACAAGCTGCTGTTGCAGCATGGAAATCTGAAGGTATTTAAATAAATAGAAGCATTCAATCCATTTTATAGATTAATAACTAGAATAGATAACTAATTTGATACACATAACTGATTAGGATTTATTTGATGGATTTGTTTGAGGTTGCGGTTGGGAATTTTTATTTTTTGCATCAAGTTCAACTAAGAGCCTTTCAGCATGCTTTTTAGCATCATCATATTTCTCAATAAGTTTTTGTAATTCTTCTGTTACCTCAGTTTCACCCATATGAATTCTGCCCTCAAGTGTGTGTAATTCTGAAAACTCTTGACTAATAACATTCATTTTTATTGCACCAGGTCCAATAAAAATTTGTATCTGAATATCCTGAGAAATGTCGTAGTATTTTCTAGGTCTTCCACGTTCTATTTTTTGGAATGAAGAACTTAAAAGACCTAATTCTTCCATAGCCCTGAGATGTTCTATTATGGCCTTTTGTCCCACTTCAAGTTCCTTTGAGATTTCACTAACAAATCTAGGCTCGTCAGTTAAAAGGTTAATTATGTCCCTCCGGGTCTTACAGCCCATTACATCAAGTATTGCTTCTAAATCCATGTTATACCACTTACNNTGTGCGAAAGATTTATATAACCTTTGGTAACTATAATAGTTAAAGGTTACTGTTCTTTTTATACCATATAAAAGGTGAATGAATGAATGATAAACAAGAATTAGAGAAGTTAAAAAAGGATCTAACTCGTTTAAAATCAGATATCCAAGAAAAAAGCGAGGATATCCAGAAAAAAGATGAAGAGATCCAGAATTTAGAGGATAAAGTTGAGGATTCCCATTCCCAGCTACTTAGACTCCATGCTGACTTCGATAACTACAAAAAACGAACAGAAAAAGAGTTTAAAGAATATGTTAAATATGCAAACGAAGACTTGATCCTCAAAATATTAGATGTATATGAAGATCTTGAACGAGCATTAAATGTAAAAAAATCCCACGACCTCAAAGAAGGTGTGGAGATTATATATAAAAACCTCAAAAAAATATTAGAAAGAGAAGGACTCTGTGAAATTAAAACAGTTGGAGAACAATTCGACGCCAGTAAGCATGATGGGTTAATGGTGGAAGATAATGAAGACTTCGAAGACAATACAGTTATAGAAGAACTTTGTAAAGGATACACCCTTAATGACAAGGTGATTAAGTATCCAAAAGTTAAAATTTGTAAAAAGAAGTAACCTTTATATTATGAAGATGAATTTAAAAAGTTAATACAGTGTATTTTGTAAAAAGAGGTGAATATTAATGGCTAAGAAAGAAAAAATAATAGGTATAGATCTGGGTACGAGTAACTCAGCAGCAGCAGTACTCATTGGTGGTAAATCAACCATAATACCAAGTGCAGAGGGTGCAACCCAATACGGTAAAGCATTTCCAAGTTA
>PLTK01000126.1 GCA_003164415.1 Methanobacterium sp.
ATTTATTAATTAAATTGAATAATTCCAATTAAGTAATTCAGATATTAACCTAATTTTTTTAAGTTATGTTAAAAAATCAGTTCATAGTTCATAAAAAAAAGAAAAAAATATTTAAGAAATTATTTTGTTTTAAAAGGGTAATGTACTGTATATGCATTCTAATTTGTATGTAGAGGTATTCCAGTTTGTTATGACTCCGAGTGAGTTATTATAACTGATTCCGTCTGCATTATACCATTTACCATTAACATATAACTGAGCCCATACATGATCGTACCATGTTCCGCTTTTAAATTGACAGTATCCGTGAATATATCTGGCGGATATTCCATCATCTCTGGCTAGTGCAACAATAAGGTTTGATGTATCACAACAGTTTCCTGTCATAGCTTTTAATGTTCCTGCTGCCCCATATTTGGTACCGTAATAAAATGTATAACCTAAATAATCTCTGACCCAATCAAATAATCTTACAGCTGTATCATACTTTGATGTGGAGCCTATTGCAAGGGAACTTGCAAGAGACGATACGGAACTAGGATTTGGGCTTACGTGGAGGGTTAAACCAGCTGTAATCAAATTTTTCTCGAAGGTAGATATAGAAATTTGTCTGGTGCCATAACTAACGTAGATTGGTAGTCTACCATTCTTTTTATAAAAAGCTTGAACTCTGGAAAGCCCATCCTTTAACATATTAACTGTTAATCCATTAACAACAATTTTCGCTGTTGTGTTAGAACTTACACTTTTAATTGTTTGATTCATAATACTGCTGGAATTATTAGATGATAATGCATTTGATGATACTATCATAGCCGATGAATTTATATTAGAAGAATTATTAATACTTTGATTCAAATTAGCTGCACTACTTACGGCTATATTTATAAATAAGCCCAAAAATAAGAGTAATATCATTGAAAAAATCATTTTGCGTTGAATCGTCTTTGTCCCCCAAATATAAAACCGTTAATAGATTAGGTTTATTATTATTATCAATATTGACTGTAATCTACTTATAAAGGTTTTTATTTGTCTATATGAAAACCTTTGCTTAATGTGTTATTCTTATTTATAAAGGTTAATCAAGAGATATTTACTCTAAGGATTCATTATACAACAGATGTATAATATATACATTTTAACCAATAGCATTTTCCTAAAATGTTAATAGGAAATTAATAAGTCATTTTTAACTTTAAACTGATTATAATAGGGATAAAAAAATCAGATATATAACGTATCTACAAGTTTTTCTTTAAAATAAAATAAAATTTGTTGATATTAATTTAATGAGTAAAAAAAAATTATACAAAATGAAAAAAAATTTAAAAGGAGGGAGTTACTGTTTAAGGTGCTCCGCCTGCTCCTCCTAAGTTTTTACCTGTTATTGCATCTATATCAATTTCACCAACAGTTGTGTTGTTTGTGTCGATAAGAGGTACTATATAGACCTGGGTACCACTTTCATTCATTAATTTTGGTGTACCTGCTGTTACTCCCGACGTTTCTATATACTTGGTTGCTATTTCTTGGGCTTCTGTTGGAGATATAATAGATTGAGTTTTGTTAGATGTTGTAGCTGTTTGTGTATTTACTGGTGTTGTATTACTTACATTTACATTGCTTGTTCCTGTGGTGGTGTTAGTTGTATTATTTGTGGTTGGAATCTTAGAATTTGAATTGCTGTAAGCAGCAAATGCTATTCCTAAAATAGCAACGATTACCACGACAGTTACTACTATTTTTTTCATCATTTATATCGCCTCTTAATATTAGAAAGGCAGTGTATTATAAACGCCTTCTAATTTGTATGTTGCTGTGTTCCAGTTTTTAATAACTCCTAATGAGTTTATGGAGCTGGTTGCATCTGCATTTACCCATTTACCGTTCACGTAAACTTGGGCCCAAACATGACCGTACCAGTTTCCACTTGAGAATTTGCATGATCCATGTACATATCTTGCTTGAATTCCAGCATCTCTTGCTAGAGCAACGAGAAGGTTTGCTGTATCACAACAATTTCCTAGTCGGTTTTTCAATGTTCCATTCGCACCATATTTGGTGTTGTAGTAAAATGCATAGCTAATATTATCTCTAACCCAGTTATATATCTTAGTTGCCTTTTGTAGGTCTGTTGTACAGCCTGCAGTAAGTGATTTTGCAAGTGCAGAAACTGAGCTTGTGTTAATTGGTACTGATTTTACTGTAGTTGTTTTTATTTTTAAACCTTGTGATGCAATGTTTTTTTGGAAAGTTGCTATTGGAATTTTCCTTGTCCCATAATTTATATAATTTGGTAATCTATGGTTTTTTACATAGAACGCTTCAGCACGAGATATTCCATCTTTTAATTGTGCTATCGTTAAATTATTCACCAATACAGGTGCTCCTGCAGCCTGGTTGGTAACATTACTTGTTTTATTAGCTACTTTTTTGATATCTGTCTTGGTAACATTAGTTGAGACATTATTTTGTGTGTAGTTTGTTATATCTGTTGATACACCAACAGTTGCCAGAGATTTATCCGAGGCATTTATGTATGTTGAATTAACTGATGCAGCACTGCTTGCGCTTACATTCAGAACTAATGCTAAACTAAATAAAAATATCGCTGATAAATAAATTTTTCGCTTAATTATACCGCCTCCGAGTTCAGAAGTCCTAAATACAATTCTCAAAGCACTTCGAACTAATCGTTATTAACCTAGGATCACATATAAAGGTTGTGGTTCTAAATCCTTAATATAACCCTCTAAGAACTCTGTTTTTAATTTAATCCATTCATAATGGGTATTATATGCTCCTAATAATGAAGAGCCCTTAATACATCTATTTTTAATAAATATAACTAATTGAAACGATATTTAAGAAAATAAGCTCATAAGAATCTTATTGTACTAGAATCATAAACATTCATAACTCAAAAAACTTTGTAATAGTGATATAAATTGGATAATACACTAAAAAAAATCTATATTCATTAATATAAGTATATTAAATGCTTAAAAAACAATTTAAATATTTTAATTAATTAAAATATTAATATCCTATTATAATATTCTTTTAAATGGCAATCTATTGAAGTTACCCGAAATTATTTATAATAATTTCCAGGTGAAGTTTAAATAAATATAGGAATGTGGTTTAAAAAAAAGTTGATTAAATAGAACATTCGTGGGAGTCGTATATCCTTATAAGCAAGATAGATTGTACATCTTCGGTTTCAAATATTTCTAGGTCGAAGATCTTTTTATTTTTAGTTTCATTTTCAGATGGTAGAACTTCTTTCAAAACTGAATAGTACCCTGGATGAATTAATAATGCGTTAGGAAAACGTGCTTTAGTATGGAATGATTTTCTTTTATTTTTAATTAACTCTAATACTTGATTGCCGGTTATATTTTCATTTTCCATCTTCATAATTTATCACTTTCCTTTTAAAACTTGATTTCATGTTATGATTACTATGTTCATATTAGCATTAAAATTTCTCTATTTCCCATCAAAAAATAATATTTTTAAGGCTTACAGATATCCTTAAAATGTTATGAAAATGCTAATTTTCATCCTATTAATTTATAAGTTCTTAAAACCAATATTAAAATAAGCCTAATGTTAGGCTAAAAATTGGAAGTGATAAATTTGTTTGGAAATAGTTACGGTAATGATAAAAGAAATGATGCTCCTATTCAAGAAGGTGGAGAATACGATGTTAAAATTGAAGATACTGGCAGAGACGGAGACGGAATTGCTCGTATTGAAGGTTTTGTAGTTTTTGTTTCAGGCGCTAAAGTTGGCGATGAAGTTAAAATTAGAATTAATTCAACAAGAAGAAATTTTGCTTTCGCTGAAATAATCGAATAAACTCAATTTTTTATTGTTAAACCCAGTTTTCTTGAAAATTGATT
>PLTK01000058.1:0-5765 GCA_003164415.1 Methanobacterium sp.
GTTTCAATATCATACTTTCTTGCAATAAGAGTGTCGGGATATATGGAGAGTATGGTTAAAAATGATTGTACTGTAGCATTATTTATGGTGTTGGTCTGTTTCACACCGTTGAATGTGGGATATCCAATTTCAAATGTTATTGGCATGGCTTTAGTAAGTTCATATGCCAACATATCCCACTGAGCAGACAGATCTAGGACATCGTACATGTTGATACCTTTATTTATTAGCTGTGACTTTGCATCTTCACTTCCAACATCTAATTCGTCTTTCTCACCCATTCCTCCGGCATCAGCAATATTTATTGCATCATAAAGGTTTGCAGCATCAGAGGGTGTAGTAGCCCTCATAATATTATCAACATTATCCTGGAGTTCACTAATATCACTACTCATACCTGCAGCTGCAGATAGGGGAGTTAAAAGCATTATAATGCCTAAATTGGTGTTGTTTGCCACCCATTTATCTGTTTCAATAACGGCTTCCATTATCAATTTACCTATTTCAATCTTTTCTAGGGAACCCGGGCCATGCTTAATACCTAGTTTAGCAGCTTTTTTCATGATGTCTCCTATTACAACACCACTGATTAAAAAGTCTTCAAAGACCATGTCTGGAAAGTCTCTTGTTCGATGGACATTTCCAGGTTTTGGATGTCCGCTTACTTCTAATATAGATGCAATTTGGGCAGTTTTTGCGACGAAATCAGGATCCAATTCTATAACTCCTTTTAAATTTATTTATCCAGTTTATCTTTTATTTTATAGATATAGTTTGAACAGTTGATTAAATACATCCTTCTAAAAATTCGGGGGTGAAATGGGTTATTATTAAGTCTGCACCTGCTCTTTTAATACTTAGAAGTGACTCGTATATTGAATCTGAAGTTAGATAGCCTGCAGCTATTCCGGCCTTGAGCATAGAATATTCTCCACTCACTTGATATGCGGCAGTTGGCATTTTAAATTCATCTTTAATTATTTTTATAATATCCAAGCAGGGCATAGCGGGTTTAACCATTACAATATCTGCACCCTCTTCAATGTCCATTTTTGTTTCTCTAATAGCTTCATTTGAGTTTGCGGGATTCATTTGATATGTTTTCCTATCTCCGGAGCAAGGCGATGAACAAACAGCATTTCTGAATGGTGCATAGAACGATGAAGCATACTTGGCTGAATATGACATTATTATGGTATCGTAGTAACCATTTAAATCTAAAGTCTTTCTTACAGCTCCCACTCGCCCATCCATCATATCAGATGGTGCAACTATATCTGCACCGGCTTCAGCATGGCTTAATGCAATTTTAGAAAGATAATTAAGTGTTAAATCATTGATAATTTCATCATCATCAATTATTCCGCAGTGTCCATGGGANNTTTGAATTTACGCACAGCCTGTTGAACTATTCCATCCTTACTGTAAGCCATTGAACCCTTTTCATCCTTAATAATGGGCATTCCAAAGAGAAGTACCGATGATAAACCTATTTCTTCGAGTCTAGATGCTTCTTCTACAGCATCGTTTAAGGAATATCTGTACTGGCCGGGCATCGTGTCGATATGTTCCTTTTGACCATCTTCTAATCCTTCTTTTATAAAAATAGGATAGATAAAGTCTTCAGGATTGAGTTTATTTTCGGTTAATATCGTACGTATATTCTGATTTTTACGTAATCTCCTCATTCTTGTTACTGGGAATTCCATTTTATCACTTTTTTTTATCTTTAACGATCTCTTTAAGATTATATGGAACTAGAAGTATAAATAATGATTAAAAAAAATATTTTCTATTCAGATTTAACATCTACTAAGTTTTTAATTCGCTCAATAAAACGAACAACANNAATTTTTTTCATTAATTTGAGCTTTTCCACCCTTTATTTTTATTGCATTTACAAAGCATGAGCCTGATGCGCACTTTCCACATCCAATACAAATTTTAAGATTAAATCCGATTTTCACACCTTCCATTGGAGTTAAACCATTACTAATACTTTCTGGAAGGTCCGGTGACATTTTCCAAAGACAACAGCAAGGACAACAATTACAGATGGATAAAAGATCTTCTTTTGGTCATGTATTCAGCCAAACACTATCTATTTTGTTTCGTCCAATTATATGTACCAATCCTGCTTCATTACACTTTTGAATGTGTTCAATGGCCTCTTCGGCACTAAAAACTCTGCCCAATTTAGAGGATATTTTCTTTGTACCTTTACCTAGAAATAAACATCCAAGTTCGTGGGGATAATCCTTGCAGTCAGATGCCACCCTGCAAATGCAGAAATCCATAATAAAATGATAATTTGATCCTTAACAACCTCTCTTAAAACTTCACTTGGAAGCACAACATTTGGAGTGAAGGGAATATCCTTATTTATCGTAATATCTTTAATTGTTAAATTCTTAATGGTCCCATCTCTTGGTAACACCTGAATATCATCCCCTTCAAAGAGTAACTTATCCACGATATTTGATATTAATGGTATTTTGTTACAAGTTTTTGCCAAGAGAAATCGAGATTTAAAGTTAATTTAATAAACTTAACACTGATATCTGAGAAGGTTATGGTTTTCATTATAAAATGTTCCTTTAATTTTTAACATCATAATTTATATTCATTTATTAATTTTTTTTTAAACGTTAAAAGTGGATCATTTACCCCATATGGTTTTCTACTATAATATTTTTTTGCGTGATTAACTATCAGAGCATGATATTCATTGTAGATAATCAAATCAGATGATAAATGTGTTTCAAAGAGATTTTTAATTTTTATGTAGTTATCATTACAATCTATTAAACCGATATTACTAAAAATTCTTTTTGTGTAAGTATCAACAACAAATTCTGGTTGTTTAAAAGCGTAAAGTAGAATTGAATCGGCGGTTTCATCCCCGACACCCCTAACCTCAAGAAGTTCTTTTCTTGTTGGAATTTTACCATCTAACTCAATATAATACTTAGTAACTCCTTTAATATACACCGATTTTTGGTTAAGAAATCCTGCTGGCCTGATGGCTTGTTTAAAAATTTCAGAATCTAAATCTAATAAATTTTCGGGGTTGATGGCATTTAAAGCTTTAAGATTTCCTAAAGCTATTTCAGCAGAGGTCCATGCAGTGTTTTGTGTTAAAATAGTACCTAATATGATTTCGTAGGTTTCATTACGTGTATAGGGCAGATCATAATTTAAGGGATGATGTACCATTTTAACGCTATTTTCATTTGATACATCTACACCTAACAGTGGCCACCATCCCTGTGGACCGTAAAGGTTGTACAACTTAGTGTAAATCAACCTGATCTTATCTTCCTTCTTAATTGTCATAGTAATAATTATTCCCTATCTATCCTTTTATATATACTAAAAACCCTTCAATAGTTCGTTTAAATCACCTACGAATTCTAAACCGGCATTTTGGCCTGTTCCTGAAAATAACAAGATCTTTGCATTATTCTCTTTTTTAAATAATTTTATATTTATCTTGGATTGGAGGGATTCATTTACTGTATTTGTCATTTCCCCTAATTTTGGGGCGGGGATATCCACACCTTCGGCCCTGTTTGCATTTATTTGGAGTTCTAAATGTTTATGGGTTAATATTATTTTGATATTATTTTTAGTAACTTCTAATTTTTCTATTTTAGCTCCATTGTAGGTTGTAAACTTGTAAAGCACATCATTGTAAAGTAAACCGAATATATATCCTGTAAAATAATTACCTAACCATGGAATTTTGGCAATAGATCCAAAGAGAGATATACTTTCTTCTTCAAAATGATTGGTTTGCATCCATATCCATGATGCTGGCATGGACGAACCCCAATCCTTTTCAATATAACCCTTACCACCTGTGAAGTCTTTTTTCTCGCCATTTATTTCAATATATCCTTTAATTCTATGGTTTAAACTTAAAACTCCATGGTAACATTCTAAAAATGGAATAAAAGCATATATGCCCATTACTCCAGGGGAAAATCTGTTAACTGGCCATGGTATTATATTTTCAAAGTACATTTGTGCTTTGATTTCTGTTTCACCATTATCCAGGTCAAGAATGATGTTGTCCAAGCTGAAAGAGTTTTTAGCAATTTTTATCTCAAATTTTTCTTTATCTGCCCAGAAGCTTGAAAGTGGATATTGATAGTAATGGAGTTTCGTGTTTCGGGCATCTACAAACATAATAAAAGCATGGGAGTTATTTGGATATTTGGATATGGATAATCCCGCTATTATGGCATAGGCTATTTTTTCATCTTTAGAAACAGATTTGAAGTACCATCCCTCAAAATAATCTTTTTTCTTTCCTCTACCCTGAAAAACTTCTGGCTTCCATATTTTTGTCATAAAACTCTCCCATCAACCAATATTTCATAATATTCTCAATTGGAATATATTATTAGAAATTTGAATTTCATTTAAGGGCAACACAAGGATTAGAAGTACAAAACTATGATATTGCACTCAATAAATATAAATTGGATATTATATATGTACTATAATAGATTTTAAGCATCGATAAATGTAATTATTAATTATCATATTCTTATTATTCGTGCCTTAGTTACATTACCGTATCTAAAGCTCATATAATAAACCATGGATCATCATAATAAATAAGATCGACACTATATAATATTAGAAATAAGTATGAATTTCCATTTTAATAGCATATTTATAAAATAAACAAATTCAATATTTTAGGAAAAAAAATCATGTCAGGAAATAAGATCGGTAAAATGTTCAACGTCACAACTTTTGGTTCAAGTCATGGGACAGCATTAGGGGCTGTTATTGACGGATGCCCTGCAGGTCTGGAGCTTTCAGTTAATGATATACAAACAGAACTGGATAAAAGAAGACCTGGTACCAGTCAGATAACTACTTCTAGAAAAGAATCTGATAAGGTACAGATACTATCAGGACTATTCCAAGGAAAAACTGATGGAACTCCAATTACAGCAGTGGTATTCAACAAAGATATGGACTCTTCATCGTATAAAAATCTTAAAAATAAACCTAGGCCCGGTCACGGAGATTACACATGGACCGCACGTTATGGTGCCTATGATTACAGGGGAGGAGGCCGTGGAAGTGGAAGAACTACAATTGGGCAGGTTATTGGCGGTGCTGTAGCAAAGAAACTCCTGAGTACCATGAAAATTAAAGTAATATCACATGTTACTCAAGTGGGTACAATAAAAGCCGGCAAAATAGAACCCGATGACATTGAATCAAATGTTGAATCAAACATTGTTAGATGTGCAGATCCAGAAGCTGCACCACGTATGGAAGCACTTATATTACATATGAAAGAACAAGGAGACTCTGTAGGTGGAGTTGTTGAAACAATAGTTTTGAATCCCCCCGTAGGACTTGGTGAACCTGTATTTGAAAAACTTGACTCGGATATAGCAAAAGTGCTTATGGGGATAGGATCTGTTAAGGGTGTTGAAATAGGTGTAGGATTCCTTGCTGCAGAGTTAAAGGGTTCACAAATGAACGATGAATTTTATATGGATAATAATATTGTTAAAACAAAAACTAACCATTCAGGTGGTATATTAGGTGGTATATCCACAGGAATGCCTATTATCGCACGTATGGCTGTTAAACCAACACCATCCATCTCAAAAATGCAAAAAACCATAGATCTAGAATCAATGAAAGATACTGAAATTACTATTAGTGGCAGGCACGATCCATGCATATGTCCACGTGTCACACCAGTAGCAGAAGCCTCTGTTTCCATAATT
>PLTK01000058.1:5842-13761 GCA_003164415.1 Methanobacterium sp.
AATTAATCAAATTCTAATTTATTTATTTTTTTAATTTTTATTAACTTCCTGAATGTATAATTGGGATAAAATTCTTTTTTTATAGCTATGGTTACTAAGAAAAAAATTTTATAATATAAAGATCAAAGTATTTCGTATGATACAAAATAAAACAGCATTTGGATTAGTTTCCATAACGATGATGTTTTTTTTAGTTTTGTCTGTTGGTGCTGTAAGTGCACATCAACCACGTTTGGAAATAGGGGTGAATAGTTCAATCACTAATCCTATTGTGATTCAAAATCCGGAGATTTCACAAGCTTGGTATGGAAACTTGAATGGTCAACCCGATTACTACAAGATATCATCTGCTAAAACTTTTGAATTATTTGTAAATATTCTAGTACCTCAAGGTCCTGGAATTAGTAGTGATTTTGTCTCTGCTCAGATAATAGATTCTTCAGGGAAAACCATAGCTACACTTGGCGGAAACCAATCTAGTTGGACACCTATGTTTGAGGAATTTGGTGGCGACTATTATCTGCAAGGCCCCACATTTGATCAAAATGTCAGTGCCGGAACATATTACATAAAAGTATTCAATCAAAACAACACAGGAAAATATAGTTTGGCAACTGGAGCAATTGAATCATTCCCACCATATGAATCTCTTAAAGCCCTTATCACCATACCTTTACTTAAAGAACAGATATTCGGTAAACCAGTTACAACACTATTTTTTGAGTTTTTAGGTATTATCTTGGCTCTTGGAACAATTATGGTGTTAGCTGTAATGGCCTTTATGGCCAGAAAGTCAAGGGAACTTGCTGAAACAATAATTAAATTTGGTAATGCAATAAAATGGTTTAGGCCGATGATGTGGTTTGGAATAGCCATAACAACTATTGTATGGATTTATGTTTTGTCCAGAGACCTGTCGAATATAGTTGGACTTGTAAATACGTCAGTACTCGTAATTGCAATAATATTAAGCTGGTACTTTAGTTCCAAAATATCTAAAATGGAATATGGCAAAATTCCTATCATCAGTACAATAATAACTGTTCTAGTTTGGTGGTTATTTGTTTACTGGGCAATTGCTGTAATTTAATATCCTATTTTTCCTTTTTTTACGATAATAACAATATTTGACATATTATAGGGGAANNGTTAAGGTTGAGCTGCTGCTTTTTTTGACTTCTTTATAACTATTAAAGGTGTATTTACTTGTTTTCGGGTCAAGTTTATATCCTATAGTTATATTTCCTGTGTATTTAACTAATTTATTATTGATCTTGTCGGTTTCAGAAGAAAACGTTGAATGGGGAGTGAATAATCCTAATAAATTTAGATTTATTATGCTATTTGATTTATCACCCTACCATACTAAAGATACCGAAGCTAAAACTCCAGATTTTGGAAAATTATGGTTAGAATTAATAGAAGAGGGTATTAGAAATAAAATATTGAATGATTTACCTCCAAGATACATTTCTGAGTTTTTTTCAGCTCATTTCATATTTACGGTTGAATATATNNTAAAATACACAAATTAAAGTTCAATAAAATTTGAATAATTTGAAAGATTATAGGTATACATTAATCAGGGTGAAACTGTAATGGGTAAAAAAGTATTAGTGTTATCAGGCAGCCCGAGGAAAGGTGGAAACTCCGATTTATTATGTGATCAGTTTGTATTAGGGGCAAAGGAAACAGTCAATCAAACTGAGAAAGTTTTTTTAAGAGATAAAGAAATAAATTATTGTCTGGCCTGTGATATATGCAAAACGAATGATGGATGGTTGATCCTTTCATAGAAGTTATTTCCTTCTAATATTCCGTGCATGAAAATTGTTAGCTCTGATCCAAGACTGAATACTAACTTCTCAGAATGTTGTATACGTAATTTTTCAGCAGCACCTACGGCTTTAACAATATAGTCAAGAGTTTCTTCTTGATTTTTATCCCAAATCTCTGGAGAGAACCATATTTCTAATCCTTGTTTAAGAGCATCTTTGGCTGCTATTACTAATCGGTTGATATCTAGACCGCAAATTCTAACTGTATTACAGAAGGTCATTTTTAATGATCTCAAGTTTTCGGTGCACAACATTTGGATCAAAATTTGGGCGCCAATTTTTTTATTTCCCAACATAACCCTTCCAACATCATAACATATTCCTTTTCGTTTTATTTGACTAACTTTCCTTTTAATTTTGATTATCTGGTTTATAAAAAATTTAATTTTATTACTGGTTGATGCATCCATTTAAATTTAGAATCTTTCAGTATGTATAACAGTATTTTTCTTATTAAATTAAGTTATTTCTATGGGTACATTTAAATATGAAGTTCATTAAGATATGAATTACAATAAAATAGTAATTTCATTAAAATATGAAATATTTATTAAGGCAATTGTTTGATTAAATTAAAGAGGGATAGGAAATGACTGAAATAAAAAAGGGTAAATATTTCTTTGGGACCGTTAAGATAGGTGAACGGGGGCAGATTGTTATTCCTAAAGAAGCTAGAGATGTGTTTGAAATAACACCTGGAGACAATTTACTGTTGGTTGGAGATGTAGAAAAAGGGATTGCAATAGTAAAAGCAGATTTAATGAAAGATCTTGCGCTTAAAATCTTAGATAACATGAACAACGTCCAAGATATTATTGATTCTGATAAATAATGAGTAGGATATGATTTGAAATTTGATAAATTCTTAAATAATTTTTATTTCTAAGGCTTTTTTTATAATAAACTTTTTATATGTTAATAAGAATTAGGGTTTGGTTTATTTGATATTCTGCTTTCCATAACTAAGCCTAATTTTTTTATAATCCTCGGGGTCTAGATGAAGCTGGATTGTTTTAAATATCGAAAAATTGCCTTTTAATTCTTAGCATAATTTTTAGATTTTAAGAAATTTTAACCCTTTTTAAGATTTTTTTTATTTTAAAATATGATGGAAACACTTAAATAAGATTTTCATTAAAGTAGGAATTACAGTAAAGTAGGAATTTCATTAAAATATGAATTTTTATAATGATCTATAATATGTTCAACTTAAAAAAAAGGGTGAAGGCTTATGGTAGAGTATGCTTTAGAAGTAAATAAACTAACAAAGAAATTTGGTAACTTTACAGCAGTAAATGATTTATCACTTAACGTGAAGCAAAATGAAATATTTGGTTTTCTTGGACCAAACGGAGCAGGAAAAAGTACTACAATAAGAATGCTATGCACCCTTGCCAAACCCACATCTGGTTCGGCAAAGATTGCAGGTTATGACCTCATAAAAGATCCATCAAAAGTTCGTCAAAAGATTGGATTAGTCGCAGAAAAAATGATAATGTACGAAGATCTTACTGCAGCCGAAAATCTACGATTCTTTGGTAAAATCTACAAAATGCCAAAAAAGAAACGAGAAGAACGAATTGATCAATTATTAAATCTGGTGGATATGGAAAAATGGAAGGACACACAGATATCTAAATTTTCAACAGGCATGAAACAACGTATTAATGTTATAAGAGCCCTTTTACCCGAACCAGAAATACTCTTTATGGACGAACCAACCCTGGGATTGGATCCTCAGACAACATTTGCAATAAGAGAAATTATCCGAGATATTAACAACAAAGGAGTTACAGTCATATTAACAACACATGCAATGACTGAGGCAGAATTATTGAGTGATCATATTGCAATTATTGACCATGGGGAAGTTGCAGCTTTAGATACACCTCAAAATCTAAAAAATATATTGTATAAAAGTGACACCTCTATTTTCACAACAAAGATCATGAATCTAACACATAATATGATAGAAAAAGTCAGGTCACTAAATGTTGTTACAGCACTGGCACAGCAGGATGATCAGAATCTTAAAATCAGTGCTCGTGGTGCTGGGTCTCTTAATCAAATTATTGATGCCATCAGAGTTGAAGGTGGAGATATCTTCTCAATTACAAACAGTAACGAATCCACATTGGAAGATGTTTTCCTAACAGTTACAGGTAAAGAAATACGGGACCATGCAACCGATAAATCTAATATATTACAGCACAGCACACCACAGTCAAGGGTAAGGTAATAATATGGATTTAATAGATATAATAAAAGACAGTTATTACATAATGCAAAAAGATTTACTTGGACTTAGACGTAACCATACATCGTTAGCCGCATTAATACTCCTACCCATTGCATTCCTGCTCATGTTTGGGTTTATTTTTCCAGGTGCTAACACACAAGAACACATACCCGTGGGAATGGTAGATCTCGATAATGGCAGTGCCAGTAATGCATTCGTTGCACAGATAGATACAATGAATAAAAACTCGGGTGCAATGAATATTGAAAATTTTTCAAGCGTGGAAGCAGCTAAAACACAGATCAACCGAGGAAATTTATATGGTACATTTATTATACCTCCAGGTTTTTCTGATAATCTAACCAATGGAAAATCAGCAAATGTTATAGTATATGTAGATAACAGTAACCCACAAGTTTCAGCACAGATCGAAAGTACTGCATCGAACACGATCACAGGATTAAATGGAATGCAAGCACAGATCAATGTATTAAAAATGGGCTCAACAACAAATAAAACCATGAATACACAGGCCATAGTTTTTCCCTTCACACAAAATATTGAAACAGCAATACCTGGTAAAACCAATTATTTCAATTTCCTAGCACCGGGACTAATGATAATGATTGTTATGATAACAGTTATGACAGGTATTCCCGAGGCAATTTCAAAAGAAAAGGAAATGGGAACATTTGATGGTATGTTATCTGCACCAATCAATCAAGTATCCATCATTCTGGGATATACGGCATCATTATGTGTCAAAGGATTTTCGCAGTGTATTTTAGTCCTAGTTATAGCTATAATATTTTTTGGTGTAACAATTCAAGGAAGTATAATATTAGCATTTTTCTTGCTGTTATTAGGTATTTTCAGCTTTGTGGGCATTGGAATATTAGCTGTTGCTGCTTCAAAAGATCAAGCTACAGGAACAACAATAGTGAATTTAATAATGTTTCCCATGATGTTTCTTGCGGGTATATTCTATCCTATACAACAAATGCCATGGTTTATGCAAGATATATCCAAGATAATACCATTAACGTATGCAGCAGATGCAATGCGAAAAGTTATGTTATTAAATGCGAATATCAACGATGTACTAATACAAATACTCATACTTCTAGTTTTTGGATTAGTGACAATGGGTATTGCAATACCACTATTTAGAAAATCAATGACAACATAAAATGTAAAAAATTAATATATTTCTATTTTCTTATATTTTTTCAAGTGCAGATTTATTTGGATTAATACCTAATGCTCTTCTCTTATCCATATTCTTTTTTGTTAATATATTTTATTCCATCAAAAAATGTCTCAAAAAATATTTTTCTTTCTTGGGTCCCTGTCTGTAGTATGTATTCAACTGTAAATGTAAAATGTGCCGAAAAAAACCTAGAAATGTATTTGGGAGGTAAATCTTTCAATATTTTATTCTTAATTCCATCTTCTATTAAATTTAACAATTTTTTTTCATGATCAGGGAGTTTAGATTCGGTATTTTTAGTATTATATGGTGATGATTTAAATTGTATCATAAATTTATATTTATCGGGATTATTCACACCCCATTCTACTCTTTCGAGCCAGAACTTTTCTAAAGATTCATAACCCACCGAAGATCCTATAAGATCCAGAAAGCTTGTTAAACTTTCCTCTTGTATAGAGGTGCCCAATTCACTAATTAAATCTACCTTAGTTTTAAAATATAAATAAAGAGTCCCTGTTGCAACACCGGCTTCTTTTGAAATTAGAGAAGTTGATGTGTTATCTATACCTTTTTCAACAAACAGCTTCAATGCTGATTCAAGAATTTTCTTTTTTTTATCTTCTACAACCATTTTTGACCACAATTTTTTATTTTATTCCATTATAATCTATTATTATAGTTAAATTGTATTTTATAATAACTCTAATTTTTTTTATATATAGATAATTTCATTTGGAAGTTAAATACTTCTTTCTGCAATTTTCATCACATCTTTAACAATGCAGATTCATTAGAAATTTTACATACTCATTCGTATACAGGGCAGTTATTATAATTCATGACCTATATCTGCTACGTTTTTCTGAATCTTTTCGATATCTTATTATTCCATGAGGGTATTGTTAGCATGACAAATTTGCCTAAAACACCAATTATTTTAACTTTATACTTGAATCCTGGGCTTTCTAAATCACTGCTGACGTCTTTTAAAAGTGAAGGAACATCCAATTTTTGTGGACAGGCCCTAGCACATTTTCCACAATCATTACAGATCCCTGCATATCCGGCTTTAGATGTGCTACCTCCTAAATACATTGCATAGACAAAGGAAGCTTGTTTATCGTTGAATATGTATTTCTTATTGTATAGTTCAAAACACATCGGAATATTAACACCTTTGGGACAGGGCATACAGTAACCACATCCGGTACAGTCCACCTTCATTAGTTCGTTGTAAACATCTTTAACTTCATCGTAAAGTTTCAGTTCTTCATTATGAATTGAATCGGGCAAAGTCTCATTTGTAACTTTAATATTCTCTTTAACCTCTTCAATTTTCCCCATTCCTGAAATTACACAAGCAACTTCTGGATGGTTTAAAACCCATCTTAAAGCCCATTCAGCAGGGGTTCTTTTAATTTTTGATTTATTCCAAATTTCAATTGCCTTTTCAGGCACATTTCCAGCGAGGATTCCCCCTTTTAATGGTTCCATTACAAATACAGTTAATCCTTTAGATGCGGCATATTTTAATCCTTCTGTTCCTGCCTGATTAGTCTCATCTAAAAAATTATATTGGATAAGACAAACATCCCATTTGTAAGTATCCACAATTTTTTTAAAAGCATCCATATTGTCGTGAAATGAGAATCCTATATTATTTATTTTTCCATCTTTCTTGGCATTTTCTAGAAATTCGAGAACACCCAGTTCTTTAAGTACAAAAAAGTTGTTCTCATCTAAACTATGAAGTAAATAATAATCAATATGGTCTGTTTGAAGTTTATCTAGCTGTGTTTCCAGATAGTTTTCCATATCTTCAGTTTTTTTAATGAACCATGACGGCATTTTGGTACAGATTTTTACTTTATCTCTGTATTCTCCTTGAAGTATTTCTCCGAGAAATAATTCACTGGATCCATTATGATATGGATATGCTGTATCAATCAGATTTAACCCGTGGTTTATTGCGTAGTATATCTGTTTTTTAGCTTCATCTTTATTAATTCTGCCATTATTAGTGGGTAATCTCATAGCACCGTATCCAAGTGCCGAAATTTCGTCACCATTATTAGTTTTTCTCATCTGCATGTTATCACATTATATCATATAACCGACGTTAAATGAAGTCAGTTAATATTAAATATTTAGAATACTTTTAATTTAAAAAGTTGTGATTGAATGACTAATCACCCATATGAATGAGTAGTCATTCGTTATATATAAAGTTTATTTATATTAACATGTTACGTTATTAAAAAAAAATCATTTACGTTATTCACCCTACAATCCGAATTTCCATTATTTGTAGCCATATTCCTATATAATGGGATATAATGGGATATANNGATATAATGATTTATTATTATATTAGTATATATTTGGTGGGTGAAATGGGTTTATTTGATGGATTTAACAAATATTCACTAATAAATGGAGGCTATAAACTGATAAAGAGGGAAAAGTATTAAATAGTTTTGGAAAGTTTTAATAAAATTTTGGATCTGATTCAGATTATAATTAAGCATAGTATAAATTAGTTATCCGACTAACGTTTTTTTTTATAGTAAAAACGTGCTGTAATTTTAAAAGAATAAAAAAAATTATATGTAATTTATTTCATTGCTTT
>PLTK01000108.1 GCA_003164415.1 Methanobacterium sp.
TCACAATGCCCTTTGCAGGATTTGTGGTATGGCAGGGTACAACAGATATGACTATTTTGGGGATTACCCTTGTAGCTACAGTTGCTAACTTATTTGGTTCATTAATAGCTTACACTGTTGGTTCGGTAGGTGGAAGACCTTTACTTGAAAAGTATGGTAAATATATTCTTATATCACATAGCAAATTAGATCTAGCAGATAAATGGTTTGAAAAGTATGGATACGAAGCCGTTCTCATAAGCCGACTTCTTCCCATAATCAGAACGTTCATATCATTACCAGCCGGTATTGCACATATGGACATTAAAAAATTTGTAATTTACACATTCCTTGGTTCCCTTCCATGGTGTTTTGCATTGGGTTATTTAGGATTTTTATTAGGCCCACAATGGGAAGTTATCAGAAATTATTTCCACATACTAGATATAATAGTTGGAATTGGAATTGTAGCACTTATAATTTATTTAATTTACAAATACAAGTATAAACCTAATAAAAATTGATATACAGTACAAATATTCCATTTTAAATTAAGAAAAATAGTTTATTTGAACTTTAAATTTTTTTGAATTATTAAACAAAATATTATATAAAAAAAATAGTTATTTATAAAGGTTGTTCCATATGTTCATTGAAACAGTATAATTTGGAGATGTTTGAATGAAGACAATTAGTAATTTATCACTTAAATTAAGACTTTTACTAGCGCCACTCATATTATTTGGCCTTATTTATCTAATAATCCTCCTTGTATGTAGTTATTTCCATATTGGGAGTTATTTAGTATATGGAGTATTTGGATTAATAATTATATTTATCCAATACCTGCTCGGACCTAAGATGGTTGAGCGATCGATGCATGTACATTATGTATCGGAACAAGAAGCACCTAATTTACATGCTATTATAGGAGATTTAGCAATGAAAGCCGGGGTTCCAAAACCTAGAGTTGGAGTTGCTGAAATAGATGTGCCAAATGCATTTGCCTTTGGAAAAAGTAAACGTGATGGTAGAATCTGTGTTACTAGGGGTATTTTAAAACTTTTAGACAAGGAAGAACTTGAAGCAGTTTTAGGACATGAAATGTCCCACATCAAACATAATGATATGATAGTAATGACATTGGTCAGTGCTGTTCCGCTCATATGTTATATTATAGCGTTAAACTTCCTGTTCTCAGGACAAGGAAATAACAATGGAGGCTATGGTTTCATTATCGGAATAGCTGCATTTGGTGCTTACATCCTAGGACAACTTCTGGTGTTGTTCATTTCACGAACAAGAGAATATTATGCAGACCAGGGAAGTGTTGAATTAGGAGGTAGACCTCATAAATTAGCTAGTGCCCTTTATAAATTAGTATATGGATCTGCAACAGCCAGTGAAGAATCTATAAAAGAAGTTTCAGGTTTAAAAGCTTTCTTTATGAATGATATATCAGATGCAGGTAATGAAATAAACGATCTTCAACAGTTAGACTTTAACAGAGACGGAACTATTAGTGAAGATGAACTTGCAAGGCTCAGATACTCAGATACAAAGGTAAGTACAGGCCAGAGTTTAATGGAACTGTTATCAACCCACCCAAATATGCTTAAAAGAGTTAAAAGATTGTCTGAACTAGAATAATTCAGACAAGTAATAATTTTTTTTAAATACCAATTTTTTTTAAATAATATTAGTACAATATATAAATCTGATAAAAGATTTGTATAAAAAAAGAGTTATGTTTATATTATTTAATCCTCAATTACTTCTTGAACCCTTCCAACCTGCCCATCTTGTAATCTTACTTTAATTCCATGTGGATGGAACCGTTTTTTAGTCAAAAAATCTTTAACTATTCCTTTAGTCCTTTTTCCACTTCTTTGATCCTTTTTGAGGATAATATAAACTTCTGATCCTGTTTGTATATTCTTTCTGTTTTGTCCATTCATTCAATCATATCCTAACTTATAAAAAAATTATTTGAATTAAGAAAATATGTATTATAATTTAAAACTAAGTCAATTAATCATAACCACAACAATAACACTGCTTCTTGGAAGCCACGTATTCAATGATGATCTTTCTTCTTTAATTGTTTTTACTGTATCATTTGGAAGTGTTGGAACCATTGATATGCCATTTACCGTTACAAATAATGTAGATTATCTGTTCCATACTGTGAAACAATCTTAACATTCGCGTTTTAACCATACTTCGATGCTATATTTCTCACATCTGATTTAATACTTACATCGGTACTGTTTGGTGATGCAATATCGGTAATTACATCTTTTTAATATCCTGTATCATTTCTTGTGAATGGGGACCGTACAATTTAGATTCATTTGTAACGTAATTATCTATACCATTCGTCTTAATAACCAGGTTAATTTTATCTGTTCCATAGCCAGTGAATATTACGGATGCAGCTGCGATTATTGATAACAATAGTAATCCAAGATTATCCAATAAGATACTCATTACCTCACCATTTATATCACAATTTATCTAAAAAATCTTTAGTAGTACGAATGTCTAGCTGTCCCGGTGCAGATATATTATCCAGTGAGGCAAATGTGATGGGAGATCCGAACAATGGTGCCACTACACGAGTGTATCTTCCTATTTCACCCATAGATATTCCTATTGTATTTTCTACTTGTGATAATACATCTAATACAATTAAAGTATCTGAAATGTTTTTTGGCATTACAGCAAATTTGGCAATATCTCCAAGTTTTCTTTCTTGATTTACTACCATTAAAAGAATTTCTGCTGACGGGGTCTTTTCAAAATTATGATAAGAAATAATTGTTGATTTTGATGCTTTAATTATTCTATTCAAATAGTCTTCATCTGTTTGAAGTTCTATATCAACAATATCAGCATGTTTAGCAGCTGCCAGTAAAATATCTGTTCTTTCAGCCTCAGAACCCCTAAACAACCCTCCTTCTTCAATCATTCTATTGGTTGCTATAATGGGATGTTTAATATCCTTAATTATATTGGAAACCTCATCAGGATTGGGGTGATCCATTGCATCAATGCGTAGTTCAATTAAGTCAGCACCTGCTTCAATAGAATTTTTAGCAGCTTCAAGTACAGACTCATAATTTTTTTCAACAATTGGGACACATATCATTGTTTTATTGTACAATTCACATCACAACTCCATATTATCATATTTAACCATTTCAGGATTGTATTTGAGTTTTAAGTTCGAACATAATATATTTTGGAGTTAATTATAATTAATAATATGCAACTCCATAAAATTCCAGTATCAATTCAAGGATTAAGTTACAAAAATCTATAAAAACAAGTTCCCCCAAATAGCCNNAAAAAAAATGGTTGTATGATATGTGATGTATGTTAACCTCATTATACATCAATTTCATAAAACAAACTTGAATGGAAGGGTGATCAATTGATATTAACATCTATTGGTGCAGACGTTTCAAATAACGACGTTTCATGCAGCCAAAGTATGATAAACAACATTGAAAAGGCTATACCTAAACTTATAGATATTGGTGCAAACAAAGCAGCTTTAACAAATATTACCGGAGATGACCTGGTTATAAGTGCATTTGTCCCTGATGATAAGCTTGAAACAATTAACAAAGCCGTTGTTGAGATTTTAAGGGAAAATGCAGAAGATATTGGAGATATCGCTGGTATATCGGAAACACCCGCTGGTGCTGGTGAAGGAATATCCTATGCAGAAGCTAAAATAAATCAGGATCGTTACCCTGATGCTGTAATACTGGCCTTTGACACATACGGTGGGGAACCATTCGTTAAAAATGTTGTAAAATCTTCAATAGATGCAGCAACTTGCATGGAAAATGTTACAGATATAGGTGGCGGTGTAAATGGAACCGTTAAAATACCAGGTGTTGGATATGTTTCTGATGAAACAGATGATCCGGTAGTAGTTGCTACCATTGAAGATATTGAAAGTGTTGGGGTGGTTGCAGGAGCCATGGTTGGAGCGGCACTTGGAAATAAAAATGTTTATCTTGTAAAACGTGGCACACCGTCTCATGTAATTCCTGGAAGTGTTATAATGTCTGTTTCTGCTTATATGAACGGTAATGTTATGGATCTTGCAGTTCCACTATCGCAAAGAATGAGAATTTTAGGATGATAATTTCATAAAAACGTTAATTAAAATATTTTAACAGTAATAATAAAAATTTTAGGGCGTG
>PLTK01000147.1 GCA_003164415.1 Methanobacterium sp.
TGAATTCCGTTTACCGCCAGATACAGATGAAATACCATATGATTGGATTTTAAATGGGAAGAAACATGGATAAAATAACATTTATCCTCAAAATTTAAACTCATATAAGATGTTATGATAATTTGATTTAAAAAATTGGTTTATAATAATTTAAAATAAACGGTGAGAAAATATGAAGATGCTTATTACTGGTGGAGCAGGTTTTATTGGTTGTAACTTTGTTCATGAGATGATTGGGAAATATGATCATGACCTGGTTATCTTCGACAAGTTAACATATGCTGCCAATCCAGAGTATTTGGATGATGTGAAGGATAAAATTGAATTTGTTAAGGGTGATATTGGAGATTCTGAAGCTGTTAATAATGTTATGAAAGATTGTGATATGGTTGTGAATTTTGCAGCAGAGACACATGTTGACAGATCAATTGAAGATCCTGGTGTGTTTGTTAAAACAGATGTTATTGGTACTTACAATCTTCTTGAATGTGTGCGGAAATATGATATTGAGAGATATCTCCAAATATCAACCGACGAAGTCTACGGTAGCATAGATAATGGTTCTTTCAGCGAAGAAAGCAATATAGATCCTTCAAGTCCATACTCTGCAAGTAAAGCAGGTGCAGATGTACTTGTCAGTGCTTATTACAAAACTTACGGTGTTCCCGTTCTTATAACAAGAAGCAGTAATAATTTTGGACCTTACCAGTTTCCTGAAAAACTTATACCATTATTCATATTAAATGCAATGCAAAATAAACAACTTCCAGTTTATGGTGATGGGAAAAATGTTCGTGACTGGATATTTGCACCGGATAACTGTGGTGGAGTTTACACTGCTCTTACTAAGGGAAAACTTGGAGAAGTTTATAATATAGGCGGTGGAAACGAGAGAAACAACCTCGAAATTACCAATTTAATATTGGAAATTCTTGGAAAACCTGAAAGTCTCATAACCTTTGTTGAAGACCGTCTGGGACATGATAAAAGATATTCCCTCGATTCATCGAAGATAATGAAACTAGGATGGAAACCAGAATGGAAATTTGAGGACGCTCTTACCTTAACAATTAACTGGTATAAGGATAATCTGTCCCTATTCCAGTGAGTTTGTAGGGTTCTCCCAATCACCTATTTCATCCTATTTTTTTATTTTTAATATTTTAATTTTAAATAGGTAATTTTTTTTTATAGGTATGGTTTTAATAGTTTAATCATACCCTCTTCAGTGATATCATATATTTTTAGGGTTTTATGATGACTTTTATGTCCAGACACTATTTCAACAGCTGTTTCTGTTATTTTTGAAAATTCTGATATTATTTCTTTATTTGCTTTTCCCTTCTGTGGTATTGCTTTTATCTTAACTTCAATAGATTCTCTCCATTGGTTGTAGCCTGTTATCCTGAACTTATCAGATTTTGTTGACACCTCTATGTTGAGGAGTACTCCATCTGATGTTGAGGTTATGGCATTCATATGATCTTTCCGTTGTTTCGGTGCTTTAATCTAATTTTTCATAGTTATTATATGGTTATATTGTTCCTATTTTGTACCCCATCTTTATTAAGATATTATTTAGGTTTTTAGAGTCCAGTTGAATAAGGAAAACATTTAAATAGTGAGACGTAAAGATGTTGGTATGCTCAAATAGTTTCATATTATTTGATCAGCAGGGGTGGTCGAGCGGTCAAAGGCGCTAGGTTGAGGGCCTAGTGGGGTAGCCCTTCGCGGGTTCGAATCCCGTCCCCTGCACTTATTTTTCTAATTTAAATACAATAAATTAATAATTATTTTATTCAGACTATTAATATAACATTTATATCATTAAAAATTGTGGTTAATATTTAATTGAAATAAACTTGTGATTTTAAAATTGATATCAAACCAATTAAATATATTTTTTTGAGTTTATGATTAATTTATTTAGAAATATAATTCAATTAATTATTATTGTGACTTTTAATGTCTTACAATCTTTTAAATCCATTATTAATTCTTCTTTAAGGTCAACTGCTGCTTTATCTGCATTTATCATTAGGGTCCTACTGCATCTGAAATCACTCTTCCTTGAAACCATGTCTGTGGGATGATCCAGTGTTAATTCATGATCTCCATAACCTTTAATGGTATCAACAGCATTTTCTGTTTCAAGTTTGAGTATTATAGGTCGATTATCTTCCTTTATCGCGTTGACTATTTCTAGAGGTATATTATCCATTGATACAAGAGATTTAACTCCAATTATACAGTCTGCCCTTATGCCAATATCCGGATCCTTTGTAAATTCCAGTGTTGTTTTATGTTTTGATGTGATGTTAGGATGTCCCTTTACTGTAAATGTGTATTGCATGTTTCCTAACCTCCTATATGTAAGTAGAAATGTTTATTGATATTATCATCTAGAAATTTTTTGTTTAATTCATTAAATATTATCATGAATAGGATTGGAAGAATAGATAATTCCATATTTTAAGGGTTTTAATCCTGTTTTTAGTTCATGATAATGATTTTTTAGCGGTTGTTATCATATTTTTTTCTTCTATTTTTTATATAGAATTGTGTATAAAATTTTATGATGTTCCGATGTATCTGACAGTTTATATATTCATTTAATACCGTTTTTATTGTTGTATTCCAAGAGATTATTTAGTAAAATTTATTTATTACCTATTATTATATTCAATTTTTAGTAGATGAGTTATTGAATAATTTATGTTCATTTATATATATTAAAAATCTTCGGTGGGGATGTGTGAATATTTTAGTAGGAGATAAATATTCTATTAGTGGATTGAACTGTGGTAAAGCTAATTTGATGATGTTTACACTGGTTTTAGTTGGATTGGTTTTTATTTTTTCATATGGGTTTAGTAATGTTGCTGCTGCTTCTGGTGATGTTATTTATGTTAATGATTCTTCAGGGAATGATTCTTGGAATGGTTTAAATTCTTCATATGTAGATGGTATAAACGGGCCTAAGGCAACAATAGGAAATGCTATTGGTTCAGTTAATAACAATGGAACCGTTTATATCGCTAATGGAACACATAATGAGAATAATATAAATACTAATATGACCATTATTGGTCAAAGTAGGGATGGTACTATTATAAACGGTACAAATACCGGCACTGTTTTTATAGTGGCTTCGGGTGTGGATGTTACTCTCAGCAATTTATGTATTGCTAATGGAAATAATGGTAATGCCGGTGCAGGTGTCTTCAATAATGGAAATTTAACACTATTAAATTCTAGTTTTGTTGATAATAATGCAACTTATATGATGGGCGGAGGACATGGTGGTGCCATCTATAATAATTATGGTAATGTGACTGTTGAGGGTTTGTAATTTTGTAGATGACAGTACAAATTATGGTGGTGCAATCTATTTAAATGGAGGTACTGTAACAGTCAACAACAGTAAATTCTCGAATAACTTGGCAGATTGGGGTAGTGCATTATACCTTATTAATGGTGGTGTTGTGACAGTTAGTGGAAGTAATTTTATTGACAACAGTACCATTAGTGAAGGTGGTGCTGTTATGGATCTTGGCTTTGTAACTGTTACAGGTAGCAGTTTTAAAGATAACACCGCAATTTTGGGCGGTGTTATTTACAGTTGCGGTATTGCGAATCTACATTTTAACAACATCGTAGGTAACACTCCAAATCCCGGTGTTGAAATCAATACTTATGCTGGTATGGGAATTGCTAATGCATAGCTTAATTGGTGGGGGGTCAAATTCCGGACCTTCAGGTTCCTATGTTAATGTAACAGTATCACCATGGTTGGTCTTTATGTCACAGCTAACAATACATCCATTCGAAATAATAGTAGCTCCACTATAACAGTTAATTTACTTCATGATTCTAACGGAACAATATATGACCCTGCAGATGGTTGTGTACCGGATGGGACTCCTGTAATATTCACCTCATCATTAGGAAGTATAAGTAGTCCAGTATCAACCATAAATGGCAGTGCATCTTCTACATTTAATAGTGGAAATGCATTGGGTATTGCCATGGTTTCAGCAACTCTGGACAATCAAACTATGACGACACCCCTAACTATATATAATTCTCATCCTAGTTTGGTTTCAATTGATCCAGCAAATAATAGTGCGAGTGTTCCAGATAATAAGGTTATTAAAGTAACTTTCAATGAATCTATAAAGGATGGAAGTATGTGGATTGACCTTTATGATAGTACTGGAAAGATAATATCTATAACAACCAGTATTGATGGTAATGTTTTGACCATTAATCATTTTAAAGTGTTTGCCAATGGAAAATGTAAACTATCATTACATACTGGCAGTATTACAGATTTAAATGGTGATTATATTCCCCTCTGCGGCAGTATTTCACTGTTGACAGCATACCGCCGAAATTAATTACATCAACACCGGGAAATAATTATGTAAACGTTCCAGTAACACAGGTTATTAAATTAGGATTTACAGAACCCATCAAATTTAGTAAAAACTCGTGGATAGAACTTAAAAATAGTGCTGGTACAGCTGTACCATTCACATCTACAATAACTGGCAGTACATTAATTATAACACCTAAATCTCCTTTAGCTCATGGAACTGGTTACAATGTTATTTTACATTCAAACTGTGTAACGGATATGGCGAATAATGGACTGGTTCTATGTTCGACTAAATTTAAAACTATTGTAGCCACTAAAACCTATTCAGGATACGGCCTTAGTTTCAATTATCCTACTACATGGGATGTGGATACTTCCCATCAGGATGGTGCAGCTTATATTTCAGTTTGTAGCGATAGTATGACCTCTGATCTTCCACCACAGGTACAGTTTACAATACTACCTAATTATGGAATGTCAGATAATAGTCTGTTGATTCGATGGAATATGATATTCAACTTCCAGCTGATGTTAAAAAGATTTCGAGTAAAAAAGGTATTAAGTATGGTAATACTGCCTTTGAAAATGAGTATCTAGATGATGATAACAATGAAATCTCATCAGATATTCAGTTGATATTTGCTAAAAATGACATGACCTATCTTTTGGATTGTTATACTCTTCCTAAGGATCTTGCTGGGGCTGAATCAGACTATGCTATTATAATTAGCAGTCTTAAAATTGGATAAATCCCATACTTTTTTTTTATTTTATTTTTTTAAACTTGGATTTGTGTTAGCTATCCTTCACTCCCGGTTAAATCTAGGTTGGGATATGATTGGGTTTTGGACTTTTTTATTAAAAGAATTTTGATAATAAAAAATTTTATTTGGGCTTGAATTAAATTGGTATATATATTTTTTAGATTGATAAAGTGTTTAGATAAGATGATAAAGTGTTTAGATCAATACGGACGGAATATTCTTGGTTTTTACGTTAAATTTTTTTTGTAAATAGGAATTGTAAAAAATGGTAAAAAAAGTAATATTAAAGGGTACTTATTGTCTTATAATCCATGTTAATAGTGATATAACCATACAAATTGGTAAAAAGGGTTCTTTTGATTTTGGTAAGGGTTTCTATGTTTATGTTGGCTCTGCACTCAATTCACTGGAAAGTCGTTTGAAACGACATTTAAGTGAGGATAAGAAACTTTTCTGGCATGTTGATTATTTGTTAGACGATTTAAATGTAGAATTGGTGGAAATTGTTTTTGCAGTGGATAATGATAAATGGGAATGTGCTCTTGCATCCGAAGTTGGTCTTGAAGGGGTTGAAATTAAAGGTTTTGGATGTTCAGATTGTAAATGCCTTTCACATCTGTTTAAATTTGATGATCTTGATGAATCTGTTGATATATGTATAAATTCATTTAAGAAACTTTTATTGGAACCTAAAAAATTAGAGGATTTAAAATAGGTTTATGATTTATTTGTTTATTTTGTGGGCTGTGCGTATAAAAAATTCATTCTTACTATAATTTAGGTTGCATATACTGTAATGGAAATCTTTTTTCCAGCATACATAGTTAAAGCTTAACTGATCTCTGCAGCTCATTATTATAACTTCATCCCACCATTCATTCATCAGTTCCTTTACAACTGGATCGTTATGTTTCCTATATAAAATCCCACTGGCAATCATTCCATTATTTTTAGGATAATTTTCTTTTATATATTTCTTGATTTGGATTGAGACTATGTTTTCGGCGTCTTTTTTAAGTTTAACTACTGCTTCTGCTTCTTGGTATACACAATCTCTATCTGGATGGTTCATGCACATCATCGATTTTTTAAGGGCGTATATATTGATATATTCGTCAATATCGCCTACAATTCTAAAGTTTCCATCGACCCAAAGGCTAATCTGATATTCTGGCAGATATCTGTGCGGTTGTATTTTATATTTTCTTGCTTTTTTTACGGAGTCCAGATCATCTGATTCTTTCATCCTTCTTATCTGCCAGAAGTCAGAGGTTAAATCGGGGTTATCTGTAAAGCAGATATAATCCCAGTCTTTGTTAATATATTCTGGTGTAAATAATTCGTCGTAACATCCTGTTATGGCCGTGTAAACAACCTTTCTATTTTTTGTATTAAATCTATTTGATAGTCCTGGTATGCTGGTTAGAAGTTTGTAAATACTATTTTTACCGGTTTTAGGATTGTTATTTGTCATATTTTTTTTAACCTTTAGTTGGGTTGTTTACCCTTTAGGACTTGTTTGTATATCTTTAAAAATTCCTGTGTGGAATTTTTGATTGTATGTTCCTTGTTATATTCATTGCATCTCTGTTGAAGGTGTTCAAGATTATCTGTATCTATTGCTTGATCAAGTGTTTGAATTAAACCGTTTTTATCTTTTGATCTGTATAAATATCCATTTTTAAAGTTTTTCACATAGTCTGCCATGCATCCTATATCCGGTACAATTACTGGAATATTGTAGGACATGGATAGAACAACACTGCCAGAGGCCCAAATATCTTCAAATCCAAATACTGAATAGTCTAGTGTTGAAATGAATTTTATCAATTCGGTGTTGTTTAGGTCTTGATTTATGATGGTTATATTCTTGTTGGGATAATTTTCCAGTAATGAACTTACATATTCATTGTCAGGAGCATATCCTGCAATTAGCAGGTGTAAATTTTTATTCATGTTATGTGATTCTGAAAATTGTATAAATGTCTTAATAATAAATTCTAATCCTTTATAGGGTTTTATACTGCCGATATTTCCAAATATTATTGCATTGGTTGGGAGGCCTATTTCGTTCCTAATCTGGTTTTTATTTGGTTTTTCCCCGTAAATTTCCTTGTATGATGGATGTTTAACAACTGATATTGGTGTGTTGATGTTTTTGTTTTTTATGATTTTTTTGGCACTTGATCCTAGCACAATTATGATGTTTGAAAGGGAATACATTTCATTATTTATCATTTTATCAATGTCTGTAAAGATTCTGTTGTGTGGTAGGGGATTGTGCATTGTATAAACTATTTTTCCCCCATGATTCTTTAAATCTTGAATATTATCAACCAGTTTATGGGCTTTCATTAAAGTTTCATCATGATCTTTTCCATGATAAAATGGGCTTAATTGATGAAAGTGGATTAATGTGGGTTTTTCTTCAATAATTTCTTTGATCTTTTGGAAATTATCTATATATCTGAAATTAATTCCCCTTTTGATTAGTTCATCACCAACCATAGTAAAATAGGGATTTTTTGTGATATCCGGTGTAAACTGAATGATCTGAAAATTTGGTTGTGTTTTATTGAAGATTATCCCTTTAAATTTATTGATTTTAATTTTTAATCCAAAAAAATTTTGATTGGTTATCTCCACTTTTCACACCTAGAAATATATTTTTATTCTGTTAGTGTTTTTATGATTTTTGAACCATAATTAAGAATTGATCTGTGGTAAATATCTTGGGAATTTTTATATAATAATCAAATTAAGAACGATTATGAATACTTCTAAAAAGTTATGTTTAGTTTTCAAATTTTTAATTTAGATATGTGTCTAATTAATAGTTAATCGGGTTCGGAATTGGAAAATGGTTAGATTTTAGATGTGCTTAACCGAGTTGTTTTTAAAAATTAAAAAAGAGTATAAATTTAGTTGGGTGTGTTCGAATCTAATGGGTTTTTTTACTGGTATTTCTTGAAGAGTTGGTCAAATTCGGTTATTTCCATTGGTTCTGGAATTACAAAATCTTGGTTTTCATAAATGGCCTTTGCTAGTTTTCTATAGAGTTCTGCTTGTTGTGATTCTGGAAATTTTTCTAGAACAGTTTTAGCATCTATTTCACTCTTTTGTACTATTTGATTGCGGGGTATGACCCCTATGATCCTGCTCTTGACTGTGTCTGCGAATTCCTGAACTATTTCAAGTTCGTTTTCAATCCCTCTACAGTTTAATATAATACCGCCTAAACTGCCTTTAAGTTTTTTTATGCCTTTACATATGTTGTTTGCAGCATATAATGCCATATATTCTCCAGATGTTACTATGTAAACTTCGTCTGCGAAATTTTCGCGTAATGGAACTGCAAATCCTCCACAGACAACATCCCCGAGTACGTCGTAGATTATCAGATCGAGATCTTCTGAGAAAATATTTAAACGTTCAAGGAGATTCATAGCAACTATTACTCCCCTTCCTGCACATCCTACCCCGGGTTCTGGTCCTCCGGATTCAGCGCATTTCACATTACCAAATCCTCGAAACAGAATATCTTCTGTTGTTGCATTTTTTTTATTTTTTATTATATCTAGTATTGTGGGTATTCTTTCCCCCACCAGCGTTCGAGTAGTGTCTGCTTTTGGATCACAGCCTATTACCAGTACATTTTTGTCTTCTGAATGTGCTGCTGCTATGTTAGAAACTATGGTTGATTTTCCTATACCGCCCTTTCCATAGATGGCAATTTTTTTGGTTTTACTCATCCCCTCTCACCATTGCACCTATGATATCCCCCCTTGTTATTATTCCAATTAACTTACCATCATCAGTAGTTACGGGTAGTCTGTTAACTTTATGTGTGTCCATTAGTTCTGCTGCGTCTGATATTGTTGCTTTGGGACCTATTTTTATTACTTTCTTGGTCATTATCTGATCTATTACTGTTGATGCATCTCTTTGCATGTCTTCTGCAATCGTGTCTAATTCGTATTTCATTTTTAGTGGAAGTTCAATAAGGTCAAATGGTGCTGGTAGTAGAAGATTTATTCTTGGATGGTGTACTTCGAGGAGCCTCATTATATCTCCTTCGCTGATTATTCCAACAACCTTATTATTTTCGTCAACAACTGGACCTCCACTTATTTTGTTATCCCTTAAACTTTGGGCAACATCGACTATTTTATCCAGTTCATTAAATTTTATGACGTTCTTTTCCATAACATTTTCAATCATTAAAATCGACTCCTCTTTATTGATCTTTACCACCAAAAGTCTTAATAAAATTTGTTATCTTTTAAGGGTAGTGAAATTTTAGTTTAACTTTGATTTTCCTACTACATTTGTTTTGTTATACTATAATATTAGAATTAGATTAGTGGTTCTATTATATAACACATGGATCTATGAGATTATTATTTATATTTAAATCGATTAAATGGTTGTATAAGAATCTGTTATAGTTATTTAATGGTCTATTTAGTTTTTATTTTTGGTTATCCTTTTATATACTGTGTCGTTGGGTCTTACCTTTTCTTTTACATGTACTGCAACATTTTGGCCTTTGGAGATTTTTTTGATTGTCTTTCCGTCTACTTGCATGGATTCAACTTTCATTGAGATGGATCCGGTTTTATTTCCTTGGATGATTATTTCTTCTCCAAGTTCAAGATTTTCCCATAAGCGTATTTCGGCTGCTTCTACTTTTTGGTAGTAATTTACAATCATTCCTATGTCTTTTTTGACACATGTTGCCTTGTTTGAGCTGCTGGTTTCGTTTGGTATTTTATAAAAGAATCCCGTGTCAAATCCTCGGTTGAAAACTTTGGTAAGGTCCTTTTCCCATTTTTCTATATTTTCCTGTTTTTTGAGGTTCCACATTCCTTTGTTGTATATGTTAATTGCTTCTCTGTAAACACGTGTTACTGTTGCAACATAGTCTGCTGGTTTGGCCCTTCCCTCTATTTTAAAGATCGTAACTCCTGCATCTATTAGTTGGGGTATGTACTCCAACATGCAGAGATCTTTTGGACTGAGTATGTGTGTTTTGCCTGATTTTATGTCTGTTGTTGGGGGTTTGGTATTTGTTTTGTATGTTGTTTCATTTTGATTTGGATGGTTTGCTCCGTTTATTATCAGTTCTTCCCCATCTTCTGATATTATTTTCCATTCCTTCCTACATGGTTGAAGACACTCTCCACAATTTGCACTTCTATTGTAGAGATATGAGCTTAAAAAACATCTTCCAGATATTGCTACGCACATGGATCCGTGTACAAATACTTCTATTTCCATGTTGGTATTTTTTGCTATTTCTTTTATTTCTTTGAGTGTGTTTTCCCTTGATAGTATGACCCTTGATACTCCGAGTTTTTGTAGCGTTTTTAGTGCTTCGCTGTTGGATACGTTTGCCTGCACACTCATGTGAACTGGAATTTTATTTTCCGTTGCTATGTTAAGTGCCCCCAGATCTGACACTATAACTGCATCTGCTCCGGAGGATTTGATTATAGGCATCAGTTTCCTTAAGTCTCCTAAATCTGTTTCCTTTACAATGGTGTTGGTGCATATGTAGAGTTTTACATCCGCATTGTGACAGGTGTTAACTGCTTCTGTTAGTTCGTTGGTTGAAAAGTTGGCTACATTTGCCCGCATATTGTATCCTTCAACTCCTATGTAGACTGAATCTGCTCCGTTTTTTATTGCAGAGTTCAGTGATGCCATGTCCCTTGCAGGTGAAAGTAGTTCAACGATTTTTACCACCATAATTTAGTTAAATTTATAAAAAAAATAATTAATATTTAAAAATTGAATAAAATGAATTATGAGTTATTTTAACAACGGTTTGCCTCATATTTGGCAATGTTATCTGGTAGTGATGTTGGATATTCTCCTGTAAGACATCCCATACATAGATTTCCGTTTTCTATTCCGATACAGTCCCTTAATGATTCTATACTGAGATAGGCTAATGAATCTACACCCAATATTTTTCTTATTTCTTCTACTTCTTTATCAGAAGCTATTAATTCCTTTTTTGTTGCCATTGCTATCCCATAGTAACAGGGTGATATTATAGGTGGACAACCGACACGTAGATGTATTTCTCGGGCTCCTGCTTCTCTCAATACTTTTACTAGTGATCTTGATGTTGTTCCCCTTACAATGCTGTCATCGATTAGTATTATGCTTTTACCTTCGAGTTCTGATTTTATGGGGTTCATCTTTAGCTTAACAGATGTTTCTCGTTCTGTTTGTGTTGGCATGATAAATGTTCTTCCAACGTAACGGTTTTTAATTAGTCCTTCCCCATATCCTAGTCCTGATTCTCTTGAATATCCTATTGCTGCTGTTATTGCAGAGTCAGGTACTGGCATGACTACATCTGCGTCTGCGGGGAATTCTTGTGAGAGTGCTTTTCCAATATTTAGTCTTACATTGTAAACTGATCTTCCGTCGAGAACACTGTCAGGGCGTGCAAAATAAACATATTCAAACATACAGTGTGCCCTTCTAGGTTTTTCTTCTTCGGGAAGTGTATAACTTTTTATTTCTTCATTTATATGTAATATTTCTCCAGGTTCCACATCTCGTACGTATTTGGCACCTACCACATCAAAAGCTACTGTTTCTGATGCCACGATGGTCAGTCCATCTAAGTTACCCATAGATAATGGTTTAATACCACTTGGATCTCTTACAACAAAGAGATCATCATTTACAAGTATTACAAGTGAGTAGGAACCTGTAAGCATTTTTGTGACGTTTCTGATTGCTTCAACCATGTCTGTTGTTTTTGTGTGTTCCCTTGTGAGGAGGTGACATATTACTTCAGAGTCTGTTGTGGATTTGAATTCATATCCCAATAGTTCTAGTTCACATCGGAGTTCCATTGAATTAATTATATCTCCATTGTGGGCTATTGCTATTGTCCCAGATTCAAATTCACTGAAAAATGGTTGAGAATTTTCTATTTTTGATTTACCTGTAGTTGAATATCTTACATGTCCTATGCCTACGTGGCCGTCCATTCCTTCCATGTTGCCGTTGTTGAAAACATCACAGACTAAACCCATACCACGGTAGGTTGCTAATTCATCGCCATTATAGGTTGATATACCTGCAGATTCTTGCCCTCTGTGCTGTAGAGCATATAATCCATAGTATATTTGACGTGAAATGTTGATAGACTTATTACGAGAATATGCACCTACAATACCACATTTATCCCTCAATTGAAAATCTCCCTGATATTATAAGATAATATTTTGAATAGATTATCTCAAATAAATCATTTATAATCGATCTTATTCTGAAAATTAGATTTCTAAACATCTCTTTATGGATACTTTTTATTCATTCCTTTAATAGGTTTGGGTTAAATTTTTCATCAGTAAATTCTTCCTTTAGATCTTCAATTTTAGAATCGTAAAAAATTAGAACTGCCCTTATTATTTTTAACCATTCTTTAGCAGCGTCTTTTGATGTTGCTGCAATGTATCCTTGACCTATAATAATCTTTTCAGGCTTAAATTCATTAGATATAAAATAAATCTGTTCTTCTTCTGTTAATTCTTCATCAAATGATTCTTTCCATAGTTTTTTGAGTGAAAATCTCTCGAAAAGTTGTTTTGATTTGAGGAATTGATATTTATTTTTAATATCTGCATGCCTATGTTTAGCATTCCTGAATTCGTCTTCCACTATTTTAAGCTTTTCAGCTTGTTTATCATTTGAATCTGTTAATTTTTTATTTGTTGAGTTGAGTCTCTGGTTTTCGATCTCCAGATCCTTTTTCTCTTTGGCCAATATTATTAAATTCTCCCTTGATTCCATTATTTGGTCTTCAAGTTTGCGGAATTTATGTATGTTGGCGATTGATGTGAGTCCTGTCCTGATAATGGCGTTTTTGATCTCCTTCCTTATTATAGATGGATCCATATATTCCACATCATGACCAAAGGGAAATTTCATACGTTCTACATGTCCAACTTGATCTTTAAGACATTTTTTGAACTTTTCTGCCAGTTCCCTACCTGGTGCATCAACATCAGTTGCAATAAGTACTATATCTGCACCCTGTACTGCTTTCTTAGCTATATCAGGGTTAGTTGTTGGAATGATAGCGGAGATGGTGATGTGGTATTCAGCACCGAGGGCTATGTTCTGCATTGCCCTTGATACTATTTCCACATCAGATGCACCTTCCACAATTATCCGAACATCTATTGGATTAATCGCAT
>PLTK01000002.1 GCA_003164415.1 Methanobacterium sp.
TTAAAGAACCAACACCAGAGGAGTTAAAAAAAATTGATTTATTAATTGAGGAACATGAAAGACGTAGTGTAGAAGAAGAACCACCTGAAGAGGATGACGATGCATATTGTATTGAGATAGAAAAACAGTATGAAAAATATANNCCTACAACGTATTTTGTAGTTGATACATTAAAAAATATTTGTGAACAAGTTAAAATATCTGAAGACAAAAAAAAGGAAATAAGAAATGAAAATTCTAAAATTAAATTATCTTATTTTTCACTATCAAATTTAGTTGAATATCAACCCATAAAAGAGTTCAAAAGTGCCCCAATGTTCTCATTTACTATACACACTATTAACAATACTGAAAAATTAAAAACAGCTAGTCTAGATGAATTAGTCGGAGAACTTAAATCTAGAGGACTATTTTTGAAAACAAATCAAGCTATGGACATATTATCGAATGCCATCAATTGTCTTAAGCTTAATCATGAATATACAACTGAAGACAAGTCTCCATATCCTGGATTTTTTATTTTAAATAACAAATTTGTTTCAACTGAATCTTACACAAAGCCTAGTGAAAAACAAATGACAGAAGCTCTTAATCTATTTAATGATTTTGGCGATTCTTATGATGAGTTCAGCCAAAAATTTGGTTATATAGCTCATTGGGGGATTTTAGCTCCTTTTTCTTATGTTATAATACAAAAAGGTTGTAGTAATCTATTAAATAACCTTATGCTGTTCGGAACAACAAGATGTGGGAAAAGCACAGTCGCAAAGATATCATGTTTTTTTTGGAGTAGAGATCTCAATGATCAAACCACATCAGGTAGTCACATACATAGCAGATATCAATATGGAAAAGTGATTTCACAGAGTACATTTCCAATTATAATAGATGAAGGTGAAGGTTTATTCGATAATACTGAGTTATTGAGCATGGTTAAAACTTCCACACACTCATTGTCAGCAAGAGCACGATTCAATAGTAATTTACAAAGAGAAGAAGAAATAATGGCATTCTCACAGTCTATCATCACATCAAATTATAATAAACCTAACGATGGTGCTGTAGGTGCTAGAATCGACTTACTAACTTATACAGCAAGTAAAATCCGTAGCAAGGAAGATAGAGAACAGTTCGATAGAAAGTTCAAACCAAATGTTCAAAATGGACCATTAAAGATTCTCAAATTTATTGGGGATTATGTAGCTTCGAAAATAATCGAAGATCCAGCCTTATTGGATGATGATTGGCTAAAATTATCGAAAGATCTTTGGAAAGAGATGTATGAAAATGCAGATATGAAAATGCCATACTGGATGATAAACATTGCACATCCTGAAAGCGTTGAAGAATCTTTCGAAGATGAACAGAATCATTATGAAACAAATATTAAAGCTCTAATCTTAACAAAAGCAGATATTAACAATATTGTTCCTAACAATGATGGATCGACTGAAAATGAATTCATTACACCAAAAGATAAAGTTAAAGATGTGGTTTTGAATTCAAGATGGTCATGGATTCATTGTTATACGCCCAGTACAGGTGTAAATGCAGGGGAAAAATTTGTTAGGATTACTAAGGCTATAGAAACAGATCTGAGAAAAGAAAGACAAATTAATATCCAATTAAATCGTATAGCTGAATTATTAGGTGGGAAAATAGCAAGAAAATCTCATAATGGTCATAAGATAAACCTAGCTGAATTTGAATATGACAAATTTATTGATTCATTTTAGAATAGGACATCACTAAAAGAAGGGAGATAATAGCTTTATATATGATAATAGTTTTTAAAAACAATTTGATTATTGGAACTGGACAAGTTGGACACGAATTGGACACTTGAAAATGTCCTATTNNACTCATAGATATAAAATTGGGAAAGAAAAACAAATAACATTAGAATAGAGGTCCTCTCAGAACATACGTCCAATTCGTCCAATTATTTCAAACGATGATAAAGGCTGCATATTTATTATCCAAGTCGTTACATGCTTAAAAATTGGACGTCCAACTAATGTCCATATTGTCCAATTGATAATATTCCAACATACAGTATGAAGAAATTAAATAACCAATAATACGCCTATTGGGGACATAAGAAGCTCATATAAGTCTTAATATATAATATGATTATAAAGTCTTAAATATAAAGTACAAATATTGTTTACTGTTCAGAATCTCTTAATTTTTCCAAATTCTCGATTTATTCCTTTGTTGGTGTTCTTATTCCCTATCTCTCTTTTTCTGGTTTCAGTACTTGTTTACCGTTCACGGTTTCATAATCTAGTATTGAAAGTTGTACCATATTTATATTATCAACTTTTTCATTCATTTCTTTAACTGATGATTCCAATTTTGCAGTTAGAGTTTCAATTTTAGCTTCGTTTTCTTTATCTTTTTTTTCCATCTGTTCCTTTAAAGCCTGGTTTTCTCTTTCCAGTTTTTCAATTGCTTCTTGATTTTCTTCCATGACTACTTCTTCAGTTATTGCCAAATAAGGTAGAGCTTTACGATAATTACCTTTTAAAGCATTATAATTGTTTGTATCAATGTATTGTTCTAAAACGTCACCTGTTTTCTGTCCCATCAAATATTTCGTATCATCTGAACTAAAATTTGCTTTGAATCTTAACTGGTTTGAGAACCATTTTCGTAATTTATGGGTTCTAAAATAATTTTTTTCTTTTCCATCAACTTCGATCCGTGGGAAAATTTTCTTAGTCTTATGCATTCTATCAACATAATTTTTCACAGCGGTATCTGTTAATCTCAAATCATCTTGATAACATGTTTTCGATTTAGAAAGTCTATCAGTATCCTTCATAAAAATAGGACTTTCTGGAGTTAAATGTGATTCATCCCTGAATTCCAGCAATGATGCTATATATTTAAGAGCTTCAGGCCCTACAAATGTATAAAATTCTACTGTAGTCTTCTTTCTCCTTAAATCAAAACATCCGATAAGATTCTCATTTTTAACACGATATATCGCCTCCGTTACAGTTAATTTTTCATTTTTCTTACTAACAGCTTGAACAAAGTCTTCCACATCTAATAAAAGTGCATCACTTAATGATAGTCCTGTTTGTGCTTGCGTAATAAAAAAAGTTTGATATGTAGGTGTACTATTTTGGATTGCTTTTCGAATATCCTCAACATCTAAAGCAAACTTAGAATCCTCCTTGACATTATTTATTGTAATATCCGGATCAGGAGTAGGTATGAGTTTAAAAGTATGATAAAATCCTTTAATACGAGTAATATGGAGATTTATAGTACCATATCTGTTATGAGAATCAATAAGAAAAGAAACATAATTATCTAAAGCCTCATTCAACCACATATCGAATACTGGAGCCCTATTTCGTAAGTCATCACGATGTAGCTCATATATTTCAGTAGGGGTTTTATGTGTGAAGTTGCAAAAGCTTTTTATTGACATTATATAGGTCTTAATTGTATTATGTGCAAGACCAGACTTCTTTCTTAAAAATTGTTGCATCTTAGGTTCATTTTCAATTTGTTCGTAAGTAAAATGTTCTGGCATAGTATCACAAGTATATCTATGCACTTTATCCTATAAGAATGTTCCCTTTAAAAATGTTACTCCTAGAGGGAATATCACTTTTACACCTTG
>PLTK01000167.1 GCA_003164415.1 Methanobacterium sp.
CTGTTGGATATTGTATTATTCTAGCTTGCATATGAGCTGCTGTCATTTTTGTGTACAAATAATCACTCATTGCCCAACAATCTCCGGCACCAATACGTTCCATGGCTGCTGCGGTACTTGCTGAATGGCTGTATCCGTATTTTGCTGCACTTTTCATAATGGCTGCTAGACTTGCATTAGGATTTGTAATTTTTGTATTGATTGTGAGTTTCTGTGTAGCAATGATCTTTTGGAATTGTGCAATTGGTATCTTTGTTGACCCATAATTAACGTAGTTAGGTAATCTTTGGTTGTTGTTGAAGAAAGTTTGTACTCTTTTTTGACCATCTTTCATTTGTGCTAGAGTAATTGGAGATAGTGTGAAATTGATTGAGTATAATGAATTTCCATTTCCTGTTAAGTCTGATATACTATTTGTGTGAATCGTAAGAGAATATCTAATTCCAGTAGCTAATGTGGATGTAGGTGTTATACAAAGTGTACTGCCATTGATATAGTATTTAGTAGAAATAACTGTCTTACCGTTTTTGAGTTCTATCCATGGTGATCTGGTTTTGATTGTGGTGTTGTATTTGATTTTTATAGTTTGGCTTTTTGTTACAATGGAATTATTAGTTGGACTTGCTGTTACTACTTTAGGATTATTATGTATGGCTGCGCCATTTGTTACTGTTGCTGCTGCTGATGTACTTACATTTAAAATTAGTGCTAATCCAAAAATTAATAGCACTGATAAGAATAATTTTCGCTTAATTCTATCGCCTCCGTATCTAACATATCGATAGTTTCCTACCGACGCTCATTAGACTATTTAGTAATCACATTAATATGACATATAAAGGTTTTGTTTTAATTTAGAAAAAACGACACTCTTACGGCTGTTTTATTGATTTAAGACATGCTATGGGCTTATTGATACAAATTATTACGGACAAGCCCGGTCCATTCCTATTTTTAAGAAATAAGGTCATCTAAAACAATACATGCTCAAATTAAGTACAGTTATACTGTTTTCAAATTACTAACATAGTGTGCAATGATTAAAAAACATAGAAATGGAAGAAATAGGATGATTAATGTCTTAAAACATGTTTTTTAATCAATTTAACTAATATACAAAGCTTTCAAAAAAAAATACCTATTATGCACTAAATTCTATAATTAACAGTTTTGAATAGTTTAGGAATAAATGCGCTTTAAATAAGAACGTATTCTATACTTGAATGGAAATGTTCTTTATTCTACCTTAACATTTTAATATTAAATATTATAATTTTACAACATAATTTTGGCATTTTTTGCAAAAAATTGCTGTAGCTAGGGCAAAAAACACGTCGTTTAAAATAAAAATAGTATCAAATATATGGGTCCAACAAAATATTGTGTCTTGCGATATTAATATATCTAAATTTTATAAACCATATAATATTGATTTTGGTACAATAATTGTGAGTTTGCAGGTAATGAAGATGTTACATTGTAATTTGTATTGTAATAAACGAATCCTGAAACAATGGTATTTTTGTTTATATTCGAAAAGATTAATCTTTTATCCAGTACAAAGTATCCAATATGCTTTTGTTCAAGTATTGTACTATTAAATCCTCTGCCTATCACATATGTAGATAGTTGAACGTTGGCAATTGGTTGGTTGGTTGTGGAAACAAGGAAAAGGTTCGTTTCGTAGTTGTTTGATACTATTGCTGACTTGTTATCACCGTTTTGATTAAACCAATTTGCAAGTTCTTCATCTGCAAGTGTTGGTGGTGCAAGTTGTGGCACAGTTAATTGGGTGGATCCGTATGGTTGTGTATTGTACTGTGGTATAATTTGATAGTTAGATTCTGTAACTGTGACCACTGCAAACAAGGTTGAAATAACAAATATTGAAATTAAGAATATTGTTCGTATGGACTTTGATGGAAATTCAGTTTTTTTATAGTTGAGATATAGGTAGCTTAAACCCATACCACCAAGTATTGACAGTGGTAATAGCAGGTGTACTAGAAGTCTTATTGTATAAACATTTACTCCAAACCAGTATGATTTACTCATGAGGAAGATCACTATGACCCATACAATTAGGAAAAGATCTTTAGTTGCTCTTCTTTTTACTGCTTGGATCGATCCAATAATCATGAATATTAGAACAATACCCAGATAAACAAGATATTTTGAATTGCTTATTGGATCGTTGTAGGGGACTGATGTTTTTATCAATACTAATGCGTAGGCCAAAATTTTATGAGCAAAGGTTGGGACCAATAAAAATGCAACAGCAGCTACAATTAAGGCACAAATCAGTGGTATTGATATGAACAAAGCATAACTTATCAAGTAAATTTTATCTCTCTTTAAAATCCCTAAAACTACTGTTAATGAGGTTATTATTAAGAACAGTAGACTAGTTGTCGATTGATGAGTTAATAATACTATTAAAAACAGGAAACTTGCCATTAAAGCATATTTATATTTTTTAGTTACTATCGATTGATAGTACAGGTAAACTGCTAGAGGTACAAATATGATTGCCATGGTCTCTGGAAGGGGTGAAACCAATCTAGTGAACAAATAACTTGACATTACAAGAAATCCAGCAGAAATTCCAGCTATGTCTCCATAAAACTTCTTGGCAACATATGAAACTGATAAAACAACAGAAAAGGCTAAAATAGGCTGTAATATCTTGGCAGCCAGGAAATAATTGATCTTTAAAATACTTCCTAAAAATACCAGCACTAAACTAAAAAGTGGAGGATATAACTCTGTAGCTCCACGAGGAGGATTAATCATAGGATCAACAAAAGTAAGTCCATAATGACTAAAAACTTCGGCAGCACGTACGTGGACAAATATGTCCACTGTTAATGGCCATTGATTAGTTAAAGTAGGAATTAATGCTATTAAAAAAGCAACAACTGCGGGGATAATCCAAATATATTTACAAAACTTACTTCTCATATTTCTTGATTTTTCAGTTTGAGCATCTGAATTAGATTGTAGAACTATTGGTTCATGCCCCCGTTGCAAATTGATTCACTTATCGCCCAAAATAAATTATTAACATGGTTGATAGTTTTAATATAATTTAATATAGTCATCATTTTTCCTGTCCTATTAGTTAGCTTGAATATTAAATCTCTAAATTAGATTCTGCAAATAGTTTATATTATATTTACTAATTAAAAAAGATCCAGTAATTTTATTCTCTATTGATTTTGATCATATATATCTTTTTCAATTATTACAGAACAAATAATTCACAATAGAATGACAATTTCTAGTCATTTATATCGATCATATACAATTTTTGATATAAATTAGGTTGTGCTGAATTTATCGGATTTTTATATCTATTTTGATTAAAAAGAGGTAAAACATTTATCGAATATTTAAATATCTTGAATGAGCAATGTGTTTTTTGATTTTCTTTTGTTGATCCACCTTTTATTATCAGAAAAAATTTAGTTAAGACTTAGACTAAAAAGATCTTAACATATTATATAAAAATTTTGAATAGCACACGTGAATTGTCTATCTTTTAACAAGTTTAAGTGAAGCTGAATTCATGCAGTAACGTAATCCTGTTGGTTTTGGACCGTCATCGAAAACATGTCCCAGGTGTGCTTCACAACGGGCGCATAGTACTTCCTTTCTCAGCATACCATAGCTTCTATCGTTATGTTCTTTAACATTTTCTTCTGCTATTGGCTTCCAAAAGCTAGGCCAACCTGTTCCTGAGTCGAATTTAGTTTTTGAATTAAATAGATCTGTTCCACAGCAAATACACTCATAAATCCCATCTTCGTGACAGTTATGATATTTACCAGTAAATGCTTGTTCTGTTCCTTGTT
>PLTK01000096.1 GCA_003164415.1 Methanobacterium sp.
ATTGAGAACTAACTGTTCATTATATTTAACAGATAGATTATTGATTTCAACAGCTTTTAAAGTCATATTCTTTTATACCCGATTTTTTCATTTTAATGAATATATTCTAATCATTAAATCCAAATATTCTACCTTTCTATGCTTTAGCGAATGCATTAGCCACATTTATCATATTTTGAATATAATGCTCATCCAGATCATTAACTGTTAAGACTTGTCCACCTACTTGTGAAGCAATCGACTGCATAAATTTAGGATCGTACTGTGGTTCATTGTACAGTACGGTGATATTATTCTGTTTAGCTATATTCACCATCATTGCAATTCTTTGTGGAGATGGTTCCTCATCATTAAGCATTGCCCCAACTTGGGTAAGATTATAATCCTTTGCATAGTAACCAAATGCAGGGTGATAAACAAGTATATCTGTACCATTTTTGTCTTTAAGGATTTTTGTAGTGTTTTCATCCAATTGTTTCAATTGTGCCATATAAATGTCACGATTTTTTTGGAAATAATCCTTATCTGCAGGATCCACTTGAACCAGACCATTATAAATATTGTTTACCATAATCATAGCGTTTTTTGGATCTACCCAATCATGGGGATCCATTGTGGTGGATTCATTTTCAGCAGCATTTGGGATTAATTGTATTCCTTCAGATGCGTTAACAATGAGCATATTGGGATTTGCTGATTTTATTTTGTCCATGTAGTTAGTTTCAAATTCAAGAGGAGAACCTATTTCAACATACATCTTTGCATTTGAAACTTGAGTTAATTGATTAGGTAAAGGTTCATAAGTATGAGGATCTGACCCTTCGGGTACCATTAACGTTACATGAACTTTGTCACCACCAACCGCATTTACCCATTCAACTTCAGGACCTATACTAACCCCTACTCCTATCTTCCCATTTAAATTACTATTACTCGAATTATTAATGGCCACATAGCTTAAAACTCCTGCAACAACAATTAAAATCACTACAACAATGAATAACCTTCTTTTGTCCATCTTACCTTTAACCCCCACAATTAAATCATTTTTCTGAATAGATATATTAGTTTAATAATATTTAAAAGTAATCTTAATAACTTTTAGCATAATCTATTTAAAACATTATTAAAATATAATATTTTATGGCAAAAATTATTAGTGTATCACTCAGCGAAAAATTACTACAAGAAATAGACCAGCTGAAAGAAGAAACAGGATTCTCAGGCAGATCAGATGTAATCAGAGCCAGCACTCGCATGTTAATAGCTGATACTCAAGATAAAAAAAATCTTGAAGGTAACATAAACTCTATTTTAATTTTAATTCACAATCAAAAATCTGAAGATAAAGTAACCGAAATTAAACACGATTTTGAAGATATAATAGAAACACAAATACACAGCCATCTTAAAGAAGATAAATGTTTAGAACTGTTTATTCTTGAAGGAGACGCTATCAGAATGAACACATTAACAAAAATGTTTCAAACCACCCGAAAAATTGAATACGTAAAATTAATAACAATTTAAACTTATTAATTTAACTAATTAATAATAACAATGCCTGCATAATGTAACTTTAAAATTAGAAAAGTGAATTAAATCTAGTTAGTTAATCTGGAGATAAAATTATAAAGGTTATTAAGATTAAGTTTATATGTTATTAAACTAACACTTTAATCAAGAACTATTTAAAATAAATCATAAAATCTAATCTAATTTTTATTTATAAGTTTTAGGATTGTTAAAAGAACAAGGACTTTTCTAAAAAAAATAAAAATATATAACAATTGTTAATTTAATGGTGGAATCATGAGTAAAAAAGGATGGTCTTTGGTAGCATTGACAATTATAGGAATAATTATATGTTATTCCTATGTTACAGTATCAAATGGCCCTATAGAACCTTTAGGCAGACTTGCATTTGTTAAACTAATGAATCCAGATATGTATCCGGGGCATCCTCATTCTGTACTTCTCTCTCAAGAAGCACAAAATGTCGGATCCAAATGTGTATTAGTGCTACAGCTGTATGGTGGTTCTAATTATCGTAGTTATCAAGAAGGAAATGTATTTATAATAGAAGTAGCTTTTATAGACACGCAAGGTGAGGGTTCAATAAGTTTAAGCCAGGTTAACTTCTTAGACTCATTAAAAGTTGCGTTGTTTGGCGTTCCACCGAATAGATATGAATATATGTCTGACGGCACTGTTTACCCTAATTATGATGCAATGATGGCTCATGTAGAAACACTTGCCCAAGAACATGGGCAACAAGGACCGCTCCCTATGGTTTTCAAAGGAACTGTTAGGGTGGGCAATCCAATGATAACTCCAGGAGAAGGATTCCCAGCATACTTCCAAATACTCACAAACACCTACGGAATCATACCAGCATGGATATACACTTTCATAGGACTATTCGAACCATACTTCCATGATCCATACGCTTACTCGGAATTATCAAATTATACACAATGGCAAGACGCATATAACCAAGGATTATTAGATAAAAATTACGTACAAGTTAACACAACCGCAAATCACGAGCTAACACAATTATACCGAAACAACGACGCAACATACGACAGTTAAAAATAAGATTAAGTTTATCATCCTAAAACCCTTAAATATATGTCTAAAACATTGATACACTGAAATCAATCTTTAAACATAATATAATCTGGAGTAGGGACTATGATTCACACACTACTCCGGATAATATAAAATATTAAAGTAATTTGAATTTTTTAAGTTAATTATTTCAATTCCATCTAAAATTTAGATAATATCATCATCTCTTAAAAACAAAGTATGCGAGCAAAATACTATTCCAAAGTCAATAGTTTATGTTTTTGGACTATTAATAGACCATAATTTTAGAATTAAACTAGCATGTCTTGTTTAAATCATTTTCTGCACTCTTTCGCTTAAACTCATATACTATTACATTGATATGTATCAACATCTTTTTTCATGGATTGCTCGTTCGCTCGATTGAAAGCTTAATTATTCTTTAAATCAGTGAAAGGAAGCTGAATACAAATAAAAACTGTATATCTCGAAGGTTAGACAGTTATATTGGGTAATTTTAGATATAACAAAACGTTTTAAAATTTTATCATATATATTGATTTTTCCATGAAAAAAACGTTCCATAAACAGTTATTATGCAATCCCGCAAGCTTGCGATTCCATAATCCATCATAACAAACATACCGAAATTGATTGGATATATATCAATAGGGTAGGGTTATTCATGGATTTATTATACTTTTACAGTTTTTATTTTTAAAATTATGCATTAGCAAGGTTTCTATACTTGTTGCTATAGACTAAGTCCATTAATAATAGGTTTTATATAAAGCTATATTGTTTTATCGTAGTACACTTACATTATTTAATAGGTTTGATGTATATTAAATCATTTAATCATAGGTATGTTAATTTAAGATAGAGTTAAGTAATAGGAAAATTTTATTGCTATTTGAAAAATCCATCCAGCAATCGATCAATCACTAAAACAATTCATGTGTAAGTGTAAAAAAAAATTAGAAAAATATTATAATATTTCTTTAACTGCTATTTCAATATCTGATGCTTTGACTGTTACTCTTCCAGCGTGTTTTGCAAGTAAAACTGCACTTATTGAGATATTTTCTACTTAACAATTTTTGGAGTATTTAAATTGTATAATTAACTATAAATGTTAATATTACTTATTTAGTTTTAAGGGGGGATTAGAGTGAATAGGAAAATAATGGGTATAGCATTGTTATTGGTAACTTTAATAGCTTTTTCCGGATTTGCATCTGCAGCAACCATTTCAAATACAGGTTCAAATGTCCATTATGTTACAAGTTCTCAGAAATGGGTTAATAATTGGTATATTACTACATCTACTGATAAAAAATCATCTACCTTTGTGTTTCAAGGAAAATATCAAAAACATACATCTAAAGGGTGGAGTACTTCACTTACAGTTTTAATGACTTTTAACTTATTAAAGGTTAGCAATACAGCGACTAAAATGACTGAAAAAACATATATAAATGGTAAACTAGTATCAAGTGAATCAAGTACATCCAAAACTAAATTAACACCACTTACTATTACTAAAGGAATTGAATCACAAGAAATAAACTATTTAAAAACAAAAATGTAATTTAATAAATTTTTCTTTTTTAATTTTTTATCCTATATATTCTGATTCTAGTATGAGTTTAACTTCTCATTACCATTAGATCTCGTGTCATAAAACCAAACTATCTTATACTATTTTAATTTCTTCTGATGTCAAACCGTTACAAGTCACTACATTCAGTTATTGGTTATTTTAATCATTCATGAAGTTCAGATTCAATTATTGATAATATTTTTTCTTTAGATTCTTTAGCATATGTATAGTCGGGGTTTAATTCTAGTGCTTTATCTAAGCATTTTATTGCTTCTTGAGGTTTATTTAACTGGTTTAAGATATTACCTTTATCCGTCCATGCATAGAAATTTTTGGGATTTAATATTAGAGCTTTTTCAAGACATTCAAGGGATTTGTCATATTCTCCTAAATTATCATAAGCTGTAGCTTTGAAATTCCAACCCATATCCTCTTTGGGGTTTAATTCTAAACCTTTACTAAAAGATATTATAGCTTCTTCGTATCTGTTAAGATTTCCTAATACTATGCCTTTACTAATCCAAACATTTTCATAACTAGAATCTAGTTCTATCACTCGCTCAAGACATTCAAGGGATTTATCATATTCACAAATTAAAATTAGGGTTGTAGCTTTAGAATACCATGCTCCAATATATTTAGGATCAATCTCTAAAACTTTATCATAACATTCTAACGCATTTTGGTGCTCTTTAAACCTTATATCCAATATTCGTCCTTTGTTATACCACGCATCTGTATATCTTGGATTTAGTTCTAATGCTTTATTGTAACATTCTAATGCCTCTTGATATTTATCAAGCTTATCTAGAGCATATCCTTTACCAGACCATGCATTAAAATAATTTGGATCTATTCCCAACGCATATCCATAGGATTTTAATGATTCTTTATATTGTTCCAGGTTTTGTAGAACTGCTCCTCTACCATGCCATGCTTTAATATAAATTGGATCTATTTCTAAAATTTTATCATAGCATTCCAAAGATTCTTGATATTTACCCTGATTAAATAAATTATAACCCTTTTTCATTAGTTTATTCTTTTTAGAACCATCAAACAAACCCATTCAATAACCACCAATTGGTTTAATATAACTTTTATCAGGTTAATCTGTTATCCGTCTAAACTATCTTCAATTATTTTAATTTCTTCTGGTGTCAAACCGTACAAGTCATAGACCATCTTGTCAATCTCGCTGTTAGTTTCCTTTATTTGTAGGAGTAAAGGATTAATGACTGTGATACTTTTTTCAAACTCATCTTTAAGATTTTGATAATTGCCTCTAGATTTAACATTCACTTTTTTCTTACTCACTTCATTTAGGAAGTCTTCAAAGGATAATTCATAATATTTCTCCAATTTTTTAGAGAGTTTTTCAATATTGAAAGTGTGCATGAGCCAATCTTTAAATGATTTTACTTCGTCAAGAAGATTATTGTTAAGTTCTAATATTTCACCTGCCTTTTTAATTAAAGGACTTTGCTCATCAATAGTCGCAGGATAAATAGGCAGCTCTTCTACTCTGTTTTTTTTCCATTCTGAATATCCTGAATCAACTTTTACCCCTATTAACTCAAAAATAAATTCTGTAACTTTAGAATTCAAGATAGCCAGAAAATATTTAATATTTTTGCCAGTTAGGATATTTGCAGGAGCAGTAGTATATAGTTCATAATCAGAGTATCCGAAGTTTGGACCAATTGATAGATTACCCCACATTATTTTTTCCTTTTCAAAATCTTGATAATAACTACATGGTCTCAATTCCCACCAATATTTTCCTTGGTCAACCCGTTTTTCCAAACGATCTTGATGTTGCTCCAAATATTTTTTAATTGCAGGATATTGGTATATTGGAACACCAATGGTAGTTAAAATTAAATATAACTCACTATAATTAATTTTATATTTCTTTAAATCCTTCCCTCTAACTAAAGGTTTAATAATATCTGTACTATTAAAATCTTCTGATATTAATGCATCTTTGGTATTTTTATCAATAATAAATGCTTCATCGTAGCCTGTCTTAATTCCATATGAAATATTTATATCAAATGATTTTAATTGCAATCCTTTCCTAATGATTTTATCCATTAAATTAAGAATTTTAGGTTGTTTAATACTCCAAATTCCTTTACCCAATCTTTTTTGTAAAATATCAAATTCATCATTAATATTAATCTTATTATCCTCAGGCACATCTTTTTTAATTATAAAAACAGAAGGGTTCGTAGTTACATCTTCAAATACATTTTTTCCAGTATAGTCAATATATTTCAAAAATTTATAATTCAAAATTAAATTCCTTAAAGGTTGATCATTTTTTGTTTGGGTAAATTTATTTGAACATATAAAAGAGAACATTCCCTTATCTTTTAATAAATTAAGTCCTCTCTCAAAAAAATAATTAAAAAGATCAGACATACCAGTATAAACCTCATAATTCTCCTTTAAGTAAGGTTTAATCTGTTTTAGGTTTCCTTGTTTAACATAAGGAGGGTTCCCGATTACTACATCGAATCCTCCAGTCTGGAAGATTTCAGGGAACTCTTTTCCCCAATTAAATGGTTTATCCGTATAGTTCGGATCATCTATGATTGAATTTCCACATTTTATATTGTTGTCCAGATTTGGAAGAATTAATCCCTTCCTACAGACCTTTAAAAAGAGTGATAACTTTGTTATATCCACAGATTCCTCATTTAAGTCTACCCCATAGATGTTATTGAGTAGAATTTCCCTTCTTTCTTCAATAGGATCCCAAACATGATCTAAAGTGTCTTTAGTGTATAGTTTTTCCCGAATAGCTTCGTGTATTTCTAATAATACATTAGCTGCCTTGTTTAGGAATGCACCACTTCCACATGCAGGATCAACTATCTTGATTTCTTTGACTTTCAGATCTAGCTCTTTAATTTTTGAACCAGGATATTCTGAAATAAGTTCATCTATAGTGTTTATTTTACCTGATTTGCTTAGATAAGGTATAACAGTATTTCTGCATATGTAATCAGTTATATAATCGGGTGTATAAAATATTCCATCTTTCTTCCTACGACCTTTCGAGTCTTCTTTGAGTTCTTCTATATCTCCAATACTATTTTCAAAGATGTGACCAAGGATATTTACATCTAGCTCTGTTGAAAAGTCAAACGTTGACATTGTGAGCATGTTACGGTAAATTGGATTAACCTTTGACCCATAGGGTCCTAGGTTAGAATTGACATCTTTTTCATAATCTTCGAATTTCCAATTCTGATAAACGTCGTTAAAGAACTTTTGATCTTCTACAATATCCCTAATTTTGAGATAATCTAAATCTTCTTTGAAAATACCACCATTGTATTGGGATATCTTTTTATATTCATTTCCTTCATCAATATCTAAAAATAATTCATTTAATCTTTGCCAAATACTTCCATGTCTTAAGTTCCCATTTAGTATGGGATTTAATATGGTATCAGTAGACACTTGAGCCGGTAATAAGTCTATGTCTTCAGCGAAACAGATAAACATATATCTGTTCATTATCATCTGAGCGTAATGGATTGAATCAAGTCTGGATAGCTCATTAATTTCTTCAAACTCTTTTATGAGCATTAATCGTGTTTCATTATATAATTTGTAAAATTCGTTCTCCAGTTCTCTTTCGATAACAACAGTTTTATCCATTAATCTATCAATATAACCTGCATCGATGTAGCTCTTCTTAGAGAATGATAGCATGAAATGGGAGAAGAGTGTTTTATCTAATAGTTCATTGACATTAAATGATATGTAGTGGCCTTTCTTATGCCAATTATAGAGTCTGAATTCATTATAATTGGAAACGAGAATCCAGTCAATATCTCCAGTATGTTGAGCATAATCAAAAGCCTGGTCAACAGGTGTACGTTTATCATTAACCCGATTTTGTGGTTTGTCAAGATCTGTCTTTTGGTCCTTGAGTTCAACAACCATGAACTTCTTATCAGTAGATTTTAATATAAACTCGCTTTTACTTCGTCCTTCCCCTTCTTTCTCATCAAAAAGGATGTTATCCTCGAGATCATAACCTAAAATGTCTTTTAACCATACTTCATAAAAATAGATATAATTCTTAGTTTCCGCTTCAAACTGGCCCTGTTCAAGTTTCTCAATATGTTTAATTAATAGATCATGCTTTGAAGGTGTTAAAATAAAATCCTTAGAATATTTACGTAGCAAAGTTTGATTAAAAAGATCATTTTTCATTATAAGCATCTTTAATTCTAATTTAATTAAATGTTTTCAAAAATAAGTAAAAATTAAAAATTTATCTTTTAAAACGAGGTCTCATAATTTTAGGTGTAGTCAGAATATTATTTTCTAAGTTTTTTCTGAGTTCTTCTTCAGTTTCTTTTTTGAATTTTTCGTATGATTGTTCAAATTCTTCCAGAACATCTTTTACTACACTAAAATAATCTTCTTTCTCAGTAAATGTTGTAGTAACCCATATGCCTATAGTTTCTTTCTTAGTTTTAAATGAGTTAATCCTGATTCTGATATTTTTTCGATCTTTATATTGTTTATCAATTTTAGCTTCTAATAAATCAAACAGTTCTGGATTAAAATCCGTATCTCTATAGTGCCTTACTGCCCTAGCTTCGTAAAATTCACCACTAGGATATGTATAACTTTCCCAAGTTTTTGAAATTTCTTCATCTAATTCTAACATATTATCACCATTGATACTTATTTTTCATACTAATATTTTTATCTAAATACTTGTCAGATGCTCTCCTAAACTTAATATACTCATAAATCAAATTTACATTAAACACAAATGGATCACAAATTTATGCATCGAAGAGAGATAAAATGAAAAGAAACGCACTAATTTCGCCTGTTGTAAAATGGGTCGGGGGAAAAAGACAATTATTACCTGCCATTAACAAACAGTTACCAAAAAAATATAATTATTATTGTGAACCATTTTTAGGTGGGGGAGCGGTTTTATTTAATATTCAACCTAAAAAAGCTATTGTAAATGACTTAAATAGTGAATTAATGAATGTTTATGAAGTTATTAAATTTAATGTTGATGAATTGATATTAGATTTAAATAAACATGAAAATGAATCTGATTATTTTTACAAAATGAGAGAATTAGATAGAGATAAAAAAAGATATAATGAGCTTTCAAATGTTGAAAAAGCTTCAAGAATATTATATTTGAACAAAACTTGTTTCAATGGATTGTTTAGAGTTAATAATGCTGGAGAATTTAATACTCCATTTGGTAGATACAAAAATCCAAATATTATTAATGAAGAAACTTTAAGAGCCGTTAACGCCTATTTTAACAATGTTGAAATTATTTTTTATAATGAAGACTATCAAATAGTACGCGAATCATTGAAAAAAAATTCATTTGTATATTTAGATCCACCATATGATCCTGTGTCAGATACATCAAGTTTCACAGGTTACAATAAAGGAGGATTCAATAGGGAAGAACAAATAAGATTAAAGAATTTTTGTGATGAATTAAACGATAACGGAATCAAATTTTTGCTTTCTAATTCAGCTACAGATTTCATAAAAAAATTGTATAAAGAAGATTATGACTACCAAATTGTTAAAGCGAAACGTTCAATAAATTCTGTTTCAAGTAAAAGAGGTCAAATTGATGAAATTTTAGTGAAAAATTATGAAAACTAAAAATGATGATGCTTGGGAAAAACTTTTTGAAAATTATAATATCTTAGATACAATAGATAAAGAAGGATATTACGAAATAAAATCTTCAGAAATTAATGAATTTAGAGAATCAAGATTAATGGCTAAATTTGATTGTAAAAATCGATTACCTAAGATTTTTGAGGAAAATAACTTATCAATTCTTCCTATAAGTAGGAGTAAATATTTAATTTCCGATATCGATGTATATCACACATTAGAGGAAAGAGAAAAAGAGATTACTAATTATTATAATTTTCCAGATTACATTGAGAGTATAGATTATAATAATATTAAAAGTGAAACTCAAGTTTTAAACTGTGCTTATTTTACAGGAATAATAAATGATTTTTTAGATGATGATGATATTATACCTACTGTAAGTGGAAGAATGTCATCTGGCCAATTTAAATTTAAAATAAAAACATTATCATCTAAATTTTTAGATCTTTCAATTGACAATTCACAGATTGAAATTGATGGGGCTTATGAAGGTGTAAACTTTTTGTCTTTATTTGAAGCAAAATTAGAATTTCCTGAAAATTTTTTGGTTAGACAACTTTATTTTCCATTTAAAACTTGGAAAAATAAGATAGGTAAAGATATCAAGACTATTTTTTTAGTATATTCAAATGGAATTTTTAGTTTATATGAATATGCTTTCGATCAAGATTGTTATAATTCTATAAACCTGGTTAAACAGAAAAATTATTCAATTATTGATGGAGATATTGAAATAGAGGATATTAAAGCAATAGCAGATTCTGTAAATACAGTTAAAGAACCAAATGTTGCGTTTCCTCAAGCAAATGTTTTTGAGCGAGTTGTTAATCTGTGTGAAATACTTAAAAAAAATCGACTAACTATTGAACAAATAGCAGAGCTATATACTTTTGAAACTCGTCAAGCACGTTATTATAGTGATGCTGGAAGATATCTTGGTTTAATAGAAAAAGATGAAAAGGAAAAGATTTTCAATTTAACTGAAAAAGGATATAGAATCTTTAATTTAAATCTTAAAAATAGACAATTAGAATTAGTTAAATGTATTCTTGAACATGAGGCATTTTTCAGAACATATGAATTATGGCTTAAAAATTATGATGTACCTTCTAAAGATGAAATTGTTACAATCATGCAACAGTCAAAATTATGGAAAATAAATGAAAATAGTACATTTAAGAGACGTTCAAGTACAGTTTTTAGATGGGTTGAATGGATTTTAAATTTAACACATTATTAATCAGGAAATGTCAATTGAAATAAATAATTTTGTAATAATCATTTCAGCTAATTCTTCTTCAGAAGTATTATTGGCATTAATATAACCTATTGTAGGAATTACGCCGGGTATTTCTGTTTCATCAAAACGTACGGGTAAAATATATTCCTCTTTTTCTTCAAATGATCTTGCTTGGGCACTTCTACGTTCGTGATTAGTCCATAATTTATCTGCATAATATTTTGAAATAAACATTACACAATATTTGGCCTTTTTTCTGTAAATTTCATCAAAATGAGTATAAAGATCTTTACCCCAATTTTCAACTGTTTCAAAATTATCATAAAATACCTTAATCTTTTTATATAAGAGATAATTGGCTACTTTTTCGACGTAATTTCTGTCTTCTCCTGCAAATGATAGAACTATATCATAATCATATTTAGAACCAATTTGAAAATAATTCTCAATTTCATAAAAAGTATAATCATGTGGATTTTTGATTTTTTTAATTTCTATTTGAATATCTCTTAAAAAACAATCAGCTCCCAAAGCATTATTGTAAGCTTTGGATATGTCTTCCTTTATACATTCATCAACTAATTCTATTTCATCCATCGGAACTTGAATATACAAATGCCATCCAATTAATGTCCGATCTCCATCAAAAAGAACATCTGAACTTTCAACTAATCTTAAACTGGAATTTTGCAAAATATGTAATGCATTATCTTTTTCGTTATAAGATAAAAATTCGAATGCAGTTTGATGAATTATAATTTCTAATTCACTATCCATCATAATCCCCTCCGATCTTTCTATTGATCCCATATCAAGTACCCTATCCTCCCCTTTAAATATTGTTATCAGTTTAGAGTTACTTAAATTTAGCTTTATATTATTTGTACCAATCCATTCTTAATGGTTTTTCTGCTATTTTAATACCGATTCTATGAGTCCTGTTGATAATGATTCATTGGCAGGATATAGAAAAGACTAATTAGATGAACATCTATAGAATATTGAACTAAATACATCCATTAAGAAATCAATTCATCGATCAGTTAAGCAAAAGATTAAGGAATTGAATATGAAAATATGTGAGAACTTGATGCATCTATAGCATTTGGTACATATGACAATATCAAATTAGAAGACTCAATCAATTTATTAATTAATTATACGTTTATTTGTATCTTATCTGCTATAATTAAGTGATATTACAGTTCAATTCAAGTGCTACTATTTTAACCATAGCTACCTTCATCTATTCAATAGCATCTACATTAGCTGCCTAATTTAATCAGAGGCAACGC
>PLTK01000037.1 GCA_003164415.1 Methanobacterium sp.
AATTCCCAATAGTATCAGTAAAGCCTAGCATGCTCATGGAAAAACCCGGACACTTTGATATAACATTAGAGAAGGGAGGAGAAAAATAAATGGTCATGGATTACATTTCACGAACCATCTTTGGATTTTTAATCAAAAACAAAGTCATAAGCATTGGAACTAAATATTATCCTACTAACGATATGGAACGAGAATACGTCGCGATGATAAATTTCACGCGTACTATGCTCCTTGAAATAGAATCAGCCCATATTACTACGGAAAATATATTTAACACTGTTTTAAACGAAGTAGGTACTGGAAACATCCCTGAAAACAGGAAATTTCTAGAGATACAACCTGCTGAAAACAAGGTCAATGAATACGCTCTTTTAAGTAACATTATCATGGGCAGTGATAGATATCTCTATATTGAGCTATTTAAAAGTGATAAAAGACTTATTGAAGAATTTGTTGCCCATATAAAAAATGAAAATGGTTTAATTGTAGAGAGAAGTTCAACAGAAATTGTTTCCAAGTTACTCTCAAAGAATGATGCCATAAGGGTAGGAATTGAATTAATATCCCAGGGTATGGATAAGAGTAATGAAGTAAGAGTTGCTGTTGGAATGACTGGTGCAGCTGCAATTGAAAGATCTATAAATCTCAACAAGCAGATTGGAGAAACTTCAGGCGTTGGTTTCACCAAGTTAGGAGGAGAATTTGCGATTGTTTTCTCATCCAAATTAGGCCATCTAGAGGGTATACCTGCTATTTACGATAACTACGTATTTATAGATGCCATAGATTCCACAAAGTTCATAGATGAAAACGGTCGTGACAAACTAGTTGAAATTATGAACGAAGTGAAGGCATATATTGAAAAGGACTGTAATGGTAGAATAGAAGGTTACAGGGAAGGCGGAGACGATTTGATAGCTAACTTACCAACTAAAAATGCTGCTCTTCGTGCTGGAATGGACAGTGCATGGCATGCACTTAATAATGGTGTAAGACTCAGGGTAGGTATTGGTAAAAGTCGGAGAGAAGCCGGTGAAAGGGCACAAATGGCCGATGAAATAAAAGTCTGGAATAACAATCCCGTTATGGTTTTTGAATTAGCAGATGGGCTCTACTCATACTACATACCATCAGAATTCACGAGAACAATACTGGACTTTATGCTAGACAGAAAATCTAAGATAATTGTAATATTTATATTTGTTTTCATTGCAACACTAATTGGATGGAACGTTGGACAACCTTACTTTGGAGTTGTGGCCGTCATACTGGCCCTAGTATATGCTGTAACAGCATAAAAATAAGGTTTTATAACAAAGTTTAATGAAATTAATATATTTAAGCGTGTTTAATTATGAAAGAAAAAATTAAAGGAAAAATATTTGTTGGGATGATAATTTCTATACTGGCATTTGGATTAGCAACAGGTACAAGTGTTGTTATAGGAACAAACCCATTAAATTCTAGTGGTATTATAAATCTAACCCAACAAGGCCAATTTCCAAGTTTACCATTCAGTCCCAGCAACACTACATCAAACAACCAACAAGCTGTAAATACAACAACAAACCCAACAACTACGAATACAAATACAAATCCGCAACAGACAACTACACCATCTACACCAAGTAACACATCTAACAAAAAAAGCAACACATCATCACCAACTAAAGCTAATACCACAACCATTACAGGATAAAGATAAATAATTACAATCAGACTGTTATATAAATTATAAAAAATTTTTTTTATTACTAAATCTTTAATATGGATGGAGATTTGAAATGAAAATTATAGAAGGCGGAATTTGTGCTGTTGGAGAAGTTCTGGCAGGCGGAGCATGTGAAGATGAGTTTGGTGTAGCTGTTATTGTTTTTAAAGATAGCAATGCATCGGCAGTTTTTACATCAAATAAGTTGGTTGCTGCTCCAGTAATTCTTACAAGAGAAGCTGTTAGTAACGGTAAATTATCAGCAATAGTTGTAAACAGTGGAAATGCCAACTGTTTTACTGGTGCTGATGGCATGGAAGATGCAAATAGTATGGCCAAGGAAGTTGCTGATACATTAGCTCTTGATGTTAAAGATGTAGCTGTAGCTTCAACAGGAATAATTGGAAGAAAACTACCAATGGAAATAATCAATCCACTCATAAAGAAAGCTATTAACAATCTTGAAAATTCTAATAAAGCTTCAACTTATGCTGCAGAAGCTATAATGACAACAGATACATTTTCCAAGGAAATATCAGTTGAAACTGAACTTAAAAGTGGAAAAAAAGTTCGAATTGGAGGTATAACAAAAGGATCTGGTATGATAGCACCTAATATGGGAACCATGCTCTCATTCATAACAACAGATGTTGATGCAACACCAGATGAATTGAAAATTGCATTAAAAAAAGCTGTTGAATCAACCTTCAATATGATAGTGGTAGATGGGGATGAAAGCACCAACGATACCGTGGTACTCATGGCTAATGGGAGTTCTGGAGGAAGTATTGATGAAAACTTTCAAGAAGCTCTGGAATATGTTTGTTCACGCCTTGCCCGGATGATTGCAACGGATGGTGAAGGTGCAACCAAATTAGTAGAGGTACAGTTAACTGGAGCAGCCACAACCAAAGATGCAAGATCGGCTGCAAAAGCTGTTGTATCTTCATCACTTGTAAAAACAGCAGTTTTTGGAGCTGATCCTAACTGGGGAAGAATTGTAGCAGCGGTTGGATATTCTGGTGCTGATATGGATGAAAACAGCATAAGTATATGTCTAGGATCCGAGAAAAAAACTGTTATAATTGTTGATAAAGGTGCTGTTATAGTAACGGAACCTTCTAAAGATCTTGAAGATGCAGAAGAAATTATGAAAGAGAATCATATTAAAATCATGATTGATATAGGTCTTGGAGATGGTGTAGCTACTGCATATGGATGTGACCTCAGCTATGAATACGTGAGCATAAACGCAGAATATTCAACCTGAAATCCGGTTATGTTATCATAAAAAAATTAATATAAATTCAATATCATATATTGAATGGAAATAAGCCAACCCTTTAATGTATGATAAAACCTTTAAAATGTTTTTTTGAGGAGTAATAATGGAAACAGTTAACATATTAATTGAAGCTTTACCTTATATTAAAAAATTTCATCAGAAGAAAGTTATGATCAAGTACGGTGGACATGCTATGATCGACTCTGAAGCCATGAACTCCACCGCAAGGGATACAGTTCTTTTAAAATATGTTGGTATGGAACCAATAGTTGTTCACGGTGGAGGTCCTGAAATATCAAGATCAATGCATAAATTAGGTAAAAAACCTAAATTTATAGGAGGACTAAGAATAACCGACCAAGAAACAATGGAAATTGTTAAAATGGTTTTAGTTGGAAAGATCAATACAGATATAGTTTCAAATGTATGCCTCCATGGTGGTAAAGGTATAGGAATATCCGGTAAAGATAATCATCTAATTAAAGCACATAAAAGAGCACCTGAAGTTGTTGTTGATAATTCCACTGGTAACGAACGTACAGTGGATTTGGGTTTAGTTGGAGAAATTGAAAATGTTAACCCTGAAATAATTGATATGTTAACTGAAAATGATTATATTCCAATAGTATCACCTATAGGTGTTGATAATAAGGGAAACACCTTGAATTTAAATGCCGATACTGTTGCAGGAGATATTGCAGGTAAAGTAAATGCAGAAAAATTAATAATACTAACCGACGTACCTGGAATTCTCGAAGATCCAAATGATCCTGAAACGCTTATAAAAAAGGTTAAAATCGATGAGATAAATGATTTAATCGAAAATGGCATTGTCAGTGATGGAATGATACCAAAAGTCGAAACATGTCTTAACGCAATAGAAAACGGTGTACACTCAGCACATATCATCGATGGCAGAATTAAACATTCTGCACTACTTGAAATATTCACAAAGGATGGTATAGGTACCATGATAAGCCGATAAATACTATTTTTAAATTTAAATAATTTTTTTTAAATAAATCACCCAATTTTTTTTTATGTAAAACTGTAAATTAGAAAAATCTCAAATATCAAAAATTAAACGATTATTAAGTTAGATTAAAGCATAGTATGTTGATAATGAATACCTTTTTTTGAATTTTGTGGAATTTTTTTTATAAGATGTCATATAATATGATACATGGTGAGAAAATGATCAAGATTGGTATAATAGGTGCAAGCGGTTACACTGGTGGAGAACTTTTAAGATTCCTTAATAATCATCCGGAAACGGAAATTGTGGCTGCCACATCAAGAAGATATGATGGTCAGTCAATTTACAAGGTGCACCCACATTTAAGAGACTTAGAAATAAAATTTGAAAATCTTAAACCCAATGAAATTGATGCAGACCTAGTATTTACAGCAACTCCCCATGGAGCATCCATGAGAATAGTTCCAGAATTGTTGGGAAATGATATGAAAGTAGTTGATTTGAGTGGAGATTACAGATTTGATAATTTTGATACCTATGAAAAATATTATGGATATAAACAGATAAATCCATTAAAAGCAGTCTATGGGTTACCTGAAATCAATAGAGAGATTATTAAAAAAGCAAATCTTGTTGCTAATCCTGGATGTTATCCTACTGGAGCAATATTAGCTTGTTTACCAATGGTAGCAGAATCAATGGTTGAAAACATAGTAATTGATTCAAAATCGGGTGTAAGTGGGGCCGGTGTGACACCAACAGAATCATCCCATTATCCTAATTGCAGTGACAGTATTTCACCATATGCAGTTACAACCCATCGTCATGGGCCTGAAATACAAGAAAAACTTGCTA
>PLTK01000180.1:0-179 GCA_003164415.1 Methanobacterium sp.
TTCCAATTTCAATTGCTGCATCCACAGCATCGTCAACATTATCTATTTTAATACCTGAAAGTTGTTCAGCTTCGTTAATATTAGGTGTTGCAATCAAGGCATTAGGCAGCAGATACTTTTTAACAGATTCAATGTAACCTTCAACCGATAGAAGTGAACCACATCCTGCCACCATAACT
>PLTK01000180.1:249-384 GCA_003164415.1 Methanobacterium sp.
TCTTAGAATTCTGGGCAGTAAGTACAGTTATAACTGCAGTACCGTATACTCCTAAAGCATGGAAGGTTTTAATATCATTTAAAATACCTGCACCACCCGAAGGATCGTAACCTCCGATGGTCATTGCCATCATTA
>PLTK01000180.1:409-3091 GCA_003164415.1 Methanobacterium sp.
AAATCTTCTGCAGTGTTAACATCTAATGACATATAAAATGAGTCGAAAACAGCATACTGCCAATTATGTGAACTCGCGACGTTTAAATGTTCAAAGAAACTGCATTCACCAAATTTCATTTCCATATCAGTTACTGGACACAAAAGAGCGTTGGTACCTCCCCCTTTTGCTGGTGCTATGACAAGATCTGCTGTTTCACCCATTTTAATTATTTTGTCAACATGTTCAACTTTCATTAGAGGAACATCTGAAGGTACTATTAGTACCTGTTCAGACAGTTTAGAGCACCATTTGATGGCTTGTATTAAAGCACCGTTAAGATCGGTTTTACCATCTTCTTTTAATGAAACCACACCCATATCATCAACATATCTGAGGACCTCTTCATCAGAACTTATTACTACAACTTCACTAACTTTTTGTTTTAAAACACCAATAACGTCCTTTAACATAGATTTTAAGAGATTTTCCCTTTCTAATGGTGTTAAAGTAGGTGAAAGTCTTGTTTTTGCATGTGTAAATCTGGACACGGGGATGATTGCAATTGTTTTCTTCATGTTTCAACCTTTAATTAATTGAAGATATATTTTAACAAATTTTTATTTAGATTCCAGTATTTGTTTTAACCCAGTTTAAAAAGCCATTTATAGAATCTGTTGAGTTTGGAGTTTGATTTTGGTTAATATTACCGATATTATTTACAGTAACATTAAACCTAGATGCTAAGGCTGATGATGCACTTGTTACTATCTGTCTGTACTTTGTATAGGTTATGCTTTGATTTGAAACTTCTGCAACAGGTTCACCACTGTATATATAGAAGTTCACCCCTGTGGTGAGTATGAATATTTGTACCTGTGTGTTGGTTGCATTGTTAATATCGTTCGGATTAGAACCTTCAATTACCTGTATAACTGCATTTGATGATGTTCCATTAACAGTTAATTTTACTCCCGGTACAGCTCTTTGTGATGGTTGAATACAGTAAGCAGATACAATAGCCGAAGAATTTTTAGTTATTGTATCATTTTGTGCAATTACAAGGTTTTGTGAACTGTTTGATATGAGTTCATCCCCAATTTGAACATCGATTGGTTCATTTCCATTATTTGTGATATTGACACTATGGGGTATACTACCTGCTGGAGTCACCTGAGTTATAACCACATTTCCATCGGTATATGCTTGTGATAATGATATTCCAGTTGACTGGGAGTAACTTAAGAAACCTGTTCCCGCTGCAAAGATTACAATTACAAATATTAAAAATACCAGTCTAATACTCATATAATACCTCCTAGTAGGTTTTAGCTATTAGTGTCTTGTGTTTTGAAGGTTTACCACAGTTGATACAAGTTGAATTTTCATTATCAGGTTCTTGAACTCCTAGAATAGCAACTTTAACCTTTTCTTCAATATCCTTTCCACAGTTCTCATCACCGCACCAGTTGAAAGTTATTATCCCGCTTGCCTTATCCATTTCATCTGCTGCCTCTTCAATTGAATTTACGCTTCTAATACTTTTTTTGAATGTTTCCCAAGCTTGGTCTTTCATGTTAAGACTTATTTCTCCAAGGGTTTCGAGGGTTGTTTCAGATATTGTAAGTGGATTATAGTCGATTATTTCCTTTTCTTGAGTATCCCTTCTATATGTTACTAATTTTTTATTTTGAATATCCCTTGGGCCTATTTCAATTCTTAAAGGAACTCCTCTCATTTCCCATTCATAATATTTTTTACCCGCCCTTATATCTCTATCATCAAAGTAAACCCTTAGATTAGCTTCACTTTTTAATTTCTGTTCAAGATCCCTACAAAATTCCAGTACCTGTTCTCCACCTTTTTTGAAGATTATAGGAACTATTACAACTTGATATGGTGCAATATCTGGCGGCATACAGAGACCCGATTTATCTCCATGAATACCAATTACAGAAGCAATTACCCTATCAGAAAGTCCGTAACAAGTTTGATAAACATATTCATGCTCACCTGTGGCTGTTTCATATGTAATGTCAAATGTCTTTGCAAATGTTTGTCCAAGATTATGCACCGTACCAATCTGAAGTGTTTTTCCATCGGGCATAATTGTGTCAAATGCAACAGTGTAAAGTGCACCTGGAAACTTGTCCCACTCAGGCCGTTTACTAACCGAATAGGGTATTCCTAACATGTCAAAGAATTTTTTATAGATTTTAACAGCATCTTTAACCTGTTGTTCTGTTTCTTCAGCTGTTGCATGGACTGTGTGTGCTTCTTTAAAAGTTGTTATCTCCCTAACTCTTATTAATGGTCTTGTATGTTTAGTTTCATATCTAAATGTATTGACCACTTGATAATATTTCATTGGAAGGTCGCTGTGATTTCTAACCCACAATGAAAACATAGGATACATGGCGGTTTCGCTTGTAGGTCTTAATGCAAGTTTTTCATTAAGTTCTGTTAGTCCACCGTGTGTTACCCAGTAAACTTCTTCTTCAAATCCCTTAACATGTATTGCTTCCTTAGCAAGTTCTTCTTCAGGTATTAAAAGTGGAAATAGTACCTCTTCATGATCCTGGTCTAATATTGCTTTCAATATGTTGAGGGTGTGTTTTCTTATTTTAAAACCTTGGGGAAGCCATACATGCATTCCCTTTATTGGATATCTTGTATCAATTATTTCTGCTTCTTCAAGGATAT
>PLTK01000011.1 GCA_003164415.1 Methanobacterium sp.
TGAAAAGAACTGGAATGACTGGAGAGGTCATGCAGGTTAAATGCAGAATACTAGATGGAAGAGACAAGGGAAGGATACTCACAAGAAACGTCATGGGAGCTATACGGGAAGGTGACATTTTAATGTTACTGGACACAATAAGGGAAGCTAAGGAAATCCGTACCCCATAATTAAAAGGTGTTTAATATGAGAACATGTTCATTCTGTAAAGAAGAAATTGAAGAAGGCACAGGAAAGATGTACGTCAAAAAGGATGGTACAGTATATTTCTTCTGCAGCAGTAAATGTGAGAAAAACCAGATTGGACTCGGAAGAGTTCCAAGAAAAGTTAAGTGGGTTAAAAAATGAAACAGAGAAGTTTTGTAATGCTGAAACCTGATGCAGTCAAAAGAAGACTTGTAGGAACGGTTCTAGGCAAGTTTGAAAAACGCGGTCTTAAGATCATGGCGGCGAAGATGATGTTTATCGACACAAACTTGGCCAAAAAGCATTACGGAGAACACTCTGAAAAACCTTTCTTCAGCGACTTGGTGGAATATATAACATCAGGTCCAGTTCTTGCAACTGTAATTGAAGGAGAAGAATGTATAGCTCTAATCAGAAGGATGGTTGGTGCTACAAATCCACAGGAAGCTGATCTAGGAACAATCAGAGGCGATTATGCCATTGATACTGGAAGAAATATTATCCATGCATCAGATTCAGCTGATTCAGCAGCAAGAGAAATATCACTATTTTTCGAAGACTCTGAGATCTGTGAGTACAACCTGCCTGATGAAGAACTAATATACGAAGAACCATAAATAGAGCTCTTAATTTTTTTTAAGCTCTTAATTTCTTTGGAGGTTAAAATTGAAGATTCGATCACCCATAGTGTCTGTTTTAGGTCATGTTGACCACGGTAAAACCACCCTTCTAGATTATATAAGAGGCGGTGCAATGGCCCAAAATGAAGCAGGTGGAATAACTCAACATATAGGTGGAACTGAAATCCCAATGGAAGTCATTGAAACCATATGCGGAGACCTCCTGAAGAAGTTAGATATAAGGGAAACCATGCCCGGATTATTTTTCATAGACACTCCAGGTCACGAAGCTTTCACAACTCTCCGTAAAAGAGGTGGTGCACTTGCAGATCTTGCAATACTCGTGGTTGATATTAAAGAGGGATTCAAACCCCAAACCTACGAGGCACTAAATATACTTAAAACTTTTAAAACTCCCTTTGTAGTTGCAGCTACTAAGATCGACAGAGTATATGGTTGGGAGACCCATAAGGGTTTGTCATTCATGCAAACCTATAAGAAACAGGCTGCAAATGTACAAGAAAAACTTGATACTGGTATTTATGAACTTTTAGGTATATTACATGATGAAGGTTTTGAATCTGAGAGGTTTGACCGTGTTGAAAACTTTGCAAAACAGATCTGCATCATCCCTATAAGTGCCAAAACTGGTGAAGGAATACCCGAACTTTTAACTATGTTGATGGGACTTGCTCAGCAGTATTTGAAAAAACAGCTGCAATTAGAACCAGATGCTCCTGCAAAAGGAACTATATTAGAAGTTAAAGAGGAAAAAGGTCTTGGTGTGACCGTTGATGCTGTTATATACGATGGCATTCTCAGAAAAAATGATACCATACTTTTAACCAGCTTGGATAAAGTTATTACAACTAAAATACGATCATTATTAAAACCCAGACCCCTTGAAGAGATGAGGGATTCTAAAAAACGTTTCCAAAAGGTTGACGAGGTTGTTGCAGCAGCAGGAATCAAGATCGTTGCACCAAAAATTGAAAACGTTATTTCGGGTTCACCACTCAGAGTTGCTAGGGGTAATTTAGAAGGGGTCAAGGAAGAGATACTAAATGAAATTGAAAGTATCAAAATAGACACCGATGAAATGGGTGTTATAGTAAAGGCAGATACATTAGGATCATTAGAAGCACTGGTTAGCATGTTAAGAAACATGGACGTACCTATAAGAACTGCTGATATCGGTGACATCTCCAGAAGAGATGTTGTAGAAGCATCAATAGTTCAAAAGGATAATCCAGAGTACGGTGTGATAATAGCATTCAACATTAAAATACTGCCATCTGCATCTGAAGAAATTAAAGCTACAGGTGTTAAACTATTCTCTGCAGATGTTATTTACCAACTCACAGAAGATTATGCTGAATGGACAGCTGCAGCAGAAGAGAGAAAGAAAAAAGAGTGGATTGATGCAATAATACGTCCTGCAAAAATACGTATAATTCCCAAACTTGTGTTCAGGTTCAGTAAACCTGCTATAGCCGGAATTGAAGTGCTTGGAGGTACTGTTAAAAAAGATAGCATTCTAATAAGCAGTACCGGTGCAAGGGTTGGCAGAGTTGAGAGCATGCAGGACAAGGGTGATAACAAACCATCAACATCCAAGGGCCAACAAGTTGCAATGGCCATTAAAGATGCTGTTTTTGGAAAAGATTTTGAGGAAGGCGACGTACTCTACGTTGACATACCTGAAGGTCACTACAAAATTCTAGAATCAGAGCTTAAATCCAAACTTTCAGAGGACGAACTTCAAATACTCGAAGAACTAGTTGAAATAAAGAGAAAAGAAGACGGTCTTTGGGGGCTGAGAGCAGAATATTAACCCCCATATTAATTTAGAATAAAATTTAGATATATATTAATGATTCTTAACGAATCAACCATGATCATTGATTTACACAATGGAAAACGATAAATAATATAGATTATAAAGAACCAGAGTAAGATGGAGGAGATATATTGGCATTTAAATTAGTTATTTCAGAAGGCGAGATGAGCCACCAAGTCGAAGTAGATACTGCAGAGTCAAAAAAACTCATTGGATTAATAATCGGTGAGGAATTCGATGCTTCTCTTGTTGGTTTAGCTGGATATAAACTCAAAATAACCGGTGGAAGCGATAAAAATGGATTTCCTATGAAAAAGGATGTCGACGGACAGAGAAGGATAAAAAGTCTTCTAGCTGGAGGAATAGGGTTCAATCCAAAGAGAGATGGGCAGAGAAGAAGAAAAACTGTCCGGGGAAATACATTATCCAGCGATATAGTACAGATCAACACTATCGTTACCCAGAAGGGTGAAAAGGATATAAAAGAAATTTTAGAAAGTGAGGAGTAAAACTTACGGGTGTAATATCGTGAAAGTACAGTCTGAAATAAACATAGGGCTAGTGGGACATGTTGACCACGGCAAAACAACTCTGACAAAAGCCCTATCCGGCATATGGACAGACACACACAGCGAAGAAACAAAAAGAGGCATCTCAATTAGATTGGGTTATGCTGACATAACCTTCAGAAGATGCACTACTTGTCCGGCTCCACAATGTTTCACAACTGCATTAGTATGCAGTCACTGTGGAGAAGAAACAAGTACACTTCGAAAGGTATCCTTCGTTGATTCACCAGGACATGAAACATTAATGGCCACCATGCTTTCAGGAGCAGCCATAATGGATGGAGCTGTTCTTGTGATAGCTGCCAATGAACCTTGTCCACAACCACAAACCAAGGAACATCTAATGGCATTGGATGTCATAGGTGTCAAGGAAGTTATAGTAGTTCAAAATAAAATAGATATTGTGTCAAAAGAAAGGGCAATAGAAAGCTATAACGAAATAAAAGAGTTTGTTCAGGGAACCTGCGCAGAAGATGCTCCTATAATACCAGTTTCAGCGCAGCAGGGTGCAAACATCGACATTTTAATAGAAGTTATACAAGAGAATGTGAGAACTCCCAGGAGATCACTTAGGAAATCCCCGAGGATGTTTGTTGCAAGGTCATTCGATATCAACAAACCAGGATCCAGTCCTGAAAATATCCAAGGTGGAGTAATAGGCGGTTCACTTATTCAGGGAAAACTCAAAGTTGGGGACGAACTGGAAATAAAGCCAGGAATCCAAATCAAGAATAAAGGAAAACTTGAGTGGATGAGTTTACACTCTGAAATCACTGGTCTTGTTGCTGCAGGTGAAAATGTAGATGAAATTGGCCCAGGAGGGCTAATAGGTGTAGGTACAAAATTAGATCCCTCACTTACCAAGGCAGATTCATTATCTGGATCAGTCGCAGGAAAACCTGGTACACTACCACCAATAATGCATAGCTTCATAATGAAAACTCATCTACTGGATAGGGTTGTTGGTACCAAGGAGGAACGTAAAGTTGACCCAATAAAATCTTCTGAACTCCTCATGATAAACATTGGAACATCAACATCTATTGGTACTGTAACCAGTGCAAGGAAGAATGAAGTTGAAGTCAACCTCAAACTACCTGTATGTGCTGAGGAAGGACAGAGAGTTGCTTTAAGTAGGCGTGTAGGGGCAAGGTGGAGGTTAATTGGATATGGTATCATCAAATAATTGTGAGGCAATTCTAGACGCAAATTTTTTATGATGTCGGCTCAGTTTCATGTAGACGTTGTTAGTGAACTTGAGAAGATCCTTCCATCTTGCAAATTATTAGTTCCAACAGCTGTTTTAAATGAACTCAGTCGTATAAAAAATAGGACTAAGGGTAAAAACAAAATCGCTGCATCCATAGCCATAAAAATCGCAACTTCTTCCCCCATTGTTGTTCTAGAAATGGAACTGAACCATGGGGAAAGTGTTGATGATTCACTTCTCAGATTATCCGAAAAATCACGGTTATTATGTACTAATGATCGTGAATTAAGAATAAAAGCTAGGGAAAAAGACATTAATGTTATATTCCTACGACAGAGAAGATATCTGGATGTTGATGGACATTTAAACCCATAATTATCGCAATTATGATCATGATCAGATATATCTGATTATCATTAATGAATATAAAAATATTTCAACCTTAAAGGTTGCAGGAGGAATAAATTATGAATCTCTGGAAAGATATACCAACTGGACCATCGGATCCAGAAGTAATATACGCTGTTGTGGAAATTCCAAAAGGATCAAGAAATAAGTATGAATACGACAAGGATATGGAAGCATTTGCACTTGACAGAGTTCTATACTCACCATTCCACTATCCTGCTGAGTACGGTATAATACCACAAACACTTTGGGACGATGGAGATCCAATGGATGTACTCGTTATTATGGACGAAGCCACATTTCCAGGTTGTGTCATAGAAACCAGGCCCATCGGAATCATGAGAATGTTAGACGGCGGAGACAGCGACGATAAAGTATTAGGAGTCCCTGTAAACGATCCTCGATTTACCGACATCAAAGATATAACCGATGTACCAAAACAATTTTTAGATGAAATTGAACACTTCTTCTCAGACTACAAAAAACTGGAAGGTAAAACAACCAAAGTTTTAGGATGGGAAAATGCAGAAAAAGCATTTGAAGCAATAAAACACTCTAAAGACTTGTACAACGAAATGTGATCAGATCAAAAACTGTTAATTTGAACAAAAGTTCATACAGTATGAAGTTCATATTAAAATAAACATATTATAATAAAGACAAATATTTGCTTAAACATTATTAAAGCAAAGTAGAGGGATTTGATTGTACTTAGTATCCAAAATAGAAGACACTGTAAGAATCCCACCAAGCCGGTTTGAAGATCCTTTAGAAAACGTTGCAGTAGAAATTTTAAATGAAAGCTACGTTGGAAAAATAGATAAGAAACTAGGTTTGATGGTAACAGTAAATGAAATAGAAGAATTAGGGACCGGAAAGGTCATAATGGGTGATGGCGCAGCATATCATGACGTCTTATTCACAGCACTTTTCTTCAAACCAGAATTACACGAGATTGTGGAAGGGGAAGTCATAGAAATAACCGAATTTGGAGCATTTATCCGAATAGGGCCTATGGACGGACTTGTACACGTATGCCAAGTTACAGATGACTACATGAATTATGATGGAAAGAGAGGGGCATTGATTGGTAAAGAATCTAAGAAAAGCCTTGAAGAAGGTAACAAGGTCCGTGCAAGAATTGT
>PLTK01000021.1 GCA_003164415.1 Methanobacterium sp.
TTGCCGTTAATATCAATATATCAGTTTATGATGTATTAGGTAATAAAATAAGAACTCTCGTTAATGACATTGAAGATCAGGGTATTTACAAAATCGAATTTGATGCTGCAGAACTCCCTGCAGGTGTTTACATATATAGGCTCGAAACCCCTAATCATACTGCTGTCGGCAGAATGGTTCTCATGAAGTAGAGTGCTTATATTTTATTGAATCCGAAGACATGACATCATGATGCAAATTGATGTCATGTCTGATTTTGTATAATATCGAAATTGTACTATATCAATTATTCTATCGGTATTATACCAATAATTCATTGGACTATTCTGATACTGAACAGGTTTGCAAAAAAATACAACTATTCATGTTAATCAGATAAATCAGAAAAATCATAGTCATAAATCAATTTAATCATTCATATTAATCACATGAATCAGAAAAATCACAGTTTAAAAGCAAAAAGGCTGACAACATGGTCAGCCCCTTCCTCTATAAACACCTAAAATATAAATTATGCTAAATGAATTCTTTTTGCTACTACTTTGTAAGGATCTTCTAAACGAACTACCTTAGTAGCTGCTGCTGTATTTTTATTTGTTGCTTTTTTTACTTCTTTAGTTGTTGTTGTGTTTTTCTTTGTATTGTTTGTCTGAGATGAAGCAAAGTTTGCAATCATCAGGCTTGTTATTGTCAGAACTGTTATTTTTACGATTAATTTTTTCATTTCTTTAGGTGTTATGATAATATATATACAAACATTGTGCCAAACACAATATCAATATGATTATCAATAACTTAATGAAATAATTAGTATCCGCTCAATAAATAAAGGTAGATTTTCTAACTAAGAAGGATGGAATTTTCTATTAGCTTCGGTTTGATTAATCTTTTCCATCACCAAATCCGGCAGATAAAATTCAGAACAATTATTTAATTTGTTGAGAATATACTGATAGGCATCCACTCCTAAAAGAGAAGATGTATGTATAATACTCATAAAAGCATCCTGAAGTTTAGTGCCAAGTTCAGTCATAGTATGTAAACAAATATCTCTTTTACGAACTTGTCTGCGAGCAGCCAATTCAGAAGCATTGTTATGCAGGGGTATAAATGGAAAGTCAAGAACAGTTAGCAAGAATTTCTTATTTGAAGCAGTTCTTTCAATTTCCTTATTTAGATTAAAATAAGATGTATTGGGAGTGAAGAGTTTGTCGAATTTAATTTCAATACTTGATTTAAATTCAACTGATGGATTTTGTTTATATTGCTTTAATAACTCATAGAAATCCCAATACAGTTTTTTAAACTCTTCTAATTCTTTCCTGTGACAATCAACAAAAGGTGTGAGTTTATTATAAAACCTGGCATCGTGTATCCAGCACAGCATATGATAGACAGCTAGTAGTTTATATTCCTTGGCATCATCAGTCATCAAAACATTAGGCGCCGGATAATCGGTTTGTTCAAAATAATAACCGAATGCTAATGATTCAACTACCCATTTGTAAAAAGTTTTTTTTCGCCGGAGCTTTTGCAACATCTCTGAAGTCATTAACTCGAATTCTTTTATCCCGATAATTTCTTTTTGATTAAACAATCGTTCTATCTCCATTCGAAACTCTGAAGGTATGTTATAATGTTGAAAAAATGCTCCCGCTATATGGTTATATTTTAATAATATACCTTCTTGTGGTTGTCCTTGCAAAATACTGAGTAAGTCTAAGCGACTTTTCCTTGGTATTGTTGAAAATACAGCAAAAAATTCAGAAACCAACACATGTGTATAATAATTCTGTCCTCTTACCCTGGCACCTGTAGCATCAGTTTGTGCGTATGGTCCTTGTAAACCGGCTTTAAGTAAATCGTCTTTTTCTTTCAGCCATTGCTCACTGTTTTCTGTTAGGATATTTTGAAGCGAACCATCTGACATCTCTATACCCATGCCACGAAATAAAGAAAGTAGCTTATTACGTGTAATATCCATACCATAATGCATGGCAATGCAGAATGTCTTTAGATTATTGCCAAAATATCCGGTATAGTGTTCAGGTAATGCAGAACGATAGGTCTTCCTTTGTGAAGGTGAGTACCATATCTCAACAGTATATTCTGTATTATTCCTTTTGAAAATAATGTCCTGGCTAATGACAGTATCATATCCTTTGAATATTGCATCTGATGGTAATTTGTCTCTTTCTATTGGACAATCTGTCTTGTTGTCTATCTTGATAATATTTTTTTTGCTCTTCTTTTTCCATATTTTCTTCTCTTTAGTATGACTTTCTGATGATATATTCATTGCCTGAGAAGTACGTGTTTTGGGAAGTATGTTAGGTTTCCCTTTTTCTCCTTTTAATCTGTTTATCTCATCCCTATACTCTTGGTTTTGTTTAAGTAATTCTTGGTTCTGTTGATATATTGTTTCTGCAAAATTTAATGTTTTTATTAATGCTCCCTTTAAGGATGCTATATCATTTAGTTCATCTGGATTTATATCTAATATCGATTGGGTCAAAATCAGATTGATTATTTTGAACCAAAATTATATTGCTTTTTAGTCTGATTTACAAATATTATTATAATTTTATTAATAACTTTATTAACAATTATTGTGTTACCTCTCTTTATTGAGCGGATACCCATTTTTAACCAACAAAAATCCCCGCCACATTTCTGCAACGGGGAGTCTTGCCTACTCTCTATTAGAGACCATTCCACTACAACAAGGATTAAGACTGTAAAGAATTATTATTAATAAAATTTAATTTAATTCTATTAGAGACCATTCCACTACAACAAGGATTAAGACTTGTATTATTATTTAATTGTTATTATTGATTTAAATCTATTAGAGACCATT
>PLTK01000200.1 GCA_003164415.1 Methanobacterium sp.
GTTCACGAACATGACAATCTAAATCATCTAAGGCTACTATGAATGGTTCAATTGGAGATTCCTCTATTTTGCCTAAGGCAATCAATGAAGACTTTCGGACCCTCCAACTGTCATTTTCAAGCAGATTAATAAGAGATTTAATGGATCGTTTATCTCCAATTTCACCAAGAGAGTCAATTGCATAGAATTGTACATCTGTATTATCATCTTCCAGGATATTGATTAAACAATCAACTGATTTTCTGCTAGCAATTTTTCCAAGGGCTTCTGCAACTCTCCATCGGATGTTGGGATCATCGTATTCTAGAACTGAATTAAGATAATTTATTGCTGTGTTACCTCCNNAGAGAATAGACAGCCATAGTTCGAACATCCCCATCTTCGTCTTTTAACGTGTTTATAAGAGTTTCAACGGCGTTTATATTGCCAATTTCTCCGAGAGCTTCCGCGGCCCTATATCTAATTAAAATATCTTTTTTGTTGGTCAAGGCATTAATTAATCCATTGATGTCCTGTTTTTCCACCATTTTTGTAATATCTTTTTCTGTAAGTTTCAAAATTCCCATTTGATAACCCTCTTTAAAATTGAAATTAAACTTTATATTAATATTGTAAATATCTTGGATAAATGTGTAGTGTAATATAAATTGCATGTTCTTAATAGAAAAATTAAATTAATAAAAATAAAATTAAGAATCAGTTTTAAGTATCTGGATGATTCCTTGAAGATTTTCAGGGGTCATACAGTTTATATCTAAATTTTTAATCTCAATACAAACCGCACTTGACTTTATACGATTATAGTTTGGACATACTGTTATTATACTTCCGCCATTAACATTTAAACCTCTTCTAAGTAAGTAACCCAATTTTTTAGGGCTTTTATCTGGAACACCAACATTTAAACCTTGTTTGTCTATATGTAAAACTTCTCTAAAGTCATTTATCTGTGATTTTAAATATCGACACGTTTCTATAGTTTTTGAAATTATATGGGGTGCATTTTCTATTTCTGCTGCTATTCCAGCACATGTAACTGGATCTGCCTTTAAACCACTCAGAATATTTTTAGCAGATTCAAGTATCTTAGTATTGTTTGTTGAAATGAAACCACCATTTCCAACATTCACTGTTTTAGGCGATCCAGTAGATGCTAAAATAACATGGGCATGTTCACCATTACCAAGCAAGCCAGTAGCATCCCCAATTCCACCGGAGGCATCTTCAACCATGATAACTCCCATGTCATCACAAACTTTGTAAATATCCTTTAACGGCTGTTCTGCCATATATCCTGCAAAACTTGTAATAAAAAGAGATTCTGGATTGAATTGTTCAATAAAATCCTCTAAAACATCTACTTGAACCAAACCAAATTCTGTTGGAAGATAGTTAATCTTTAAACCACAAAATTCGGCTATCTTTTTAAATCCTACCCATCCNNCTCCCACTATTGACAATTTTAACTTGTTCATGTTTGGTAAATTTTTTTATACTTTTCTCAGCATTTACCAATTCTTTGAATCTGCTACCTGGCACATGCCTAAGATTAAGAGATGTTTCACTCATAGCTTCTCTTGTTTTAAGTGATGGTCGTCTGTAGAATAAATCCATTTATATCCTCTTCATTTATGTATAAAATTGTCTAAAGTGGTCTGACGTGATTGTAATAGTTCATTTAGTAGATCGCTTTGTTTTACAAAACTTTCCATAGGAAGTTTGATTTTAGTTGAAATATAGGATAATGCTGTTTTCATGTCCTCAAATTCCCTATAATTTTGATTCATTGCATTTCTAACATTTTCTCGTACATTGAAAACTCCCAGGGGTACATATCCATTATAAGCTTCCCTTAATACTATTGCACCTGCNNATAATCAGAAAATATGAGTTCTTCCCTTCCTAAAACATGTAAAAATGCTTCAATCCATTCATATTGCCATTCACTTGGGAGTAGCATAACTGCATAATAGTTGTTTAAACTTGCAAATTCATATACTCTATGGGTATCTATAACATCATTATAACGCACTGTTTTAAGAAGAAGATCCCCTATAGTGCTGTCACATGCTGTAATTGACCATCTAGTGGGTACAAGTTTCCTCCTTTTACCGACTCCCATGGCACCAACTGAAAATGCTTTCTGAATATTTGAAAATGGTATACCTTTGTTATTTAAGTCTAGAACTGCATCGGCAGCCTTTAGATCACTGTCGTAGAACACTTTTTCAAGTTCACGATCCCATTTAACACTTTCAATATCAAATTTTTGTATAAGTGCACTTGGACCATGAGGAGTATGTTCATCACTGAATGAAGAGCCCCTAGGTTTTTTACTAAATTCTGCTTCACTTTCAATTGAATTTTCTGATAACGATATATCTTGAAGTTTCTCTACAAAGGAATTTTCAAGATCCTTTATACCTACTATCTGTTTTCCACGGACTAGATTCAATCTATATCCTATTATATCTTCCTGACTTTTATCTTGAGGTATCCATGATTCGGGCATATCCATGATAGTAGTGTCTCCTGAGAGGGGTGCTATCATTGGTCCAGCATAGACCTTAGGGTAATTCCAACTACCAATAAAAACAGATGGTGGTGTGCTTCCATCAAGTTCTTTCCCAACATCTACAGATGGCATTTTCATACGGGAGGTTAATTTCTTAAGGTAAGCTGTTTTGCCGTTTATCA
>PLTK01000224.1 GCA_003164415.1 Methanobacterium sp.
TTTTTTTAATATACATAATATAAATATTAATTATAGGATGTTTAAATTATTTGATGGATTCATTCAAGGAGGATTTATCATGGGAAAAGTATTGGGTATTAGTGGGAGTCCAGTTCCCAACAGTAATACTGATATATTAGTTAAAACTATTTTAGAAGCCTCAGGTTGCGATCAAGAATTTATTAAACTTTCAGATATACAGGTAGCTCCATGTAGAGCTTGTAAAAAATGTGCATCTACCAATGAATGCGTAATTGATGATGATTTCAAATGGCTATCAAAGATGGTTTTAGATGCAGACGCCCTTGTTATTGGTACTCCTGTAATGTATGCCAGTGCAAGTGGATTTATCAAGGCATTTATTGAAAGATTATGGTCTTTAAGACATGTTAAATTACTTACACAGGGTAAGATTGGGGCAACTGTTGTTGTTGGATGGGTTTCAACAGAGGATGTGGCCAGATGGCTAAATCAGGTCATGATGATAAGTGGTTTTGACCTAGTTGGTAGTGTGATAGGAAATGGAACACCTGGATGTTTTACCTGTGGACCCGGTGAAAATTGCAAATATTCGATATGGAACAGTGCAAAGGGAAGATATGAAATGTTAAAAACTTTGTCTAATGATAATCCCGAATTAACGGCTCAAGCTAGGGGGATTGAGGAAATAATAAACAATCAGGAGGATATATATAAAGGATACTTGGAGGAGTTACCAGATAATGATCCCATGACAAGTCCGAGTTACAAGATACTTAAATGTATATCAGTCAAGGATCAGCCAGAAACAATGAAAAAAGCCAGGGAAATAGGAATGAATATTACAGCCAAACTAAGTCCTAGGGATTAATTATTTTTTTTGTTAAATATTAGGAAAACTATATTATAAAAATCTATCTTGCAAAAATACCCTGATCCATATAGGAGATTATAATAATGTCAAAAAATAGTGTTAAAAATTTAACCCCTTCTGTTATTACTGGAATCAGGGTAATTTTGGCCCCTATATTCTTTTTAACAATTATAAACAATCTTTTAATATATTCTTTAATCATATTCCTATTAGCATTGGTAACAGATTTTCTAGACGGGTATATTTCACGAAAATGGGATGTATGTTCTTCTAAAGGGGCTTATTTTGATATCACTGCAGATTTTATCCTGATTATGGCTGGGTTTTCAGCATTTGTAATTAGAGACATCTATCCATTTTGGATTATTATAATCATAGTATCCATGTTTATTCAGTTTATAATAACATCAAAGTCAAAGATTTTGGTATATGATCCTGTTGGAAAATATTACGGGGTATTCCTGTTTATAATCATATTTATAGATCTAATAATAAACAATTCGAGTATTAATTTATTATTAGTAATTTTAATCGTTATATTTACAGTTATATCAATTATAAGTCGTTTATTATTTATTTTAAAACATAAAGATGAAATTTAAAGATGGTTAGGGATCAATTTTCCCATTCAACGAAGTGTTGGTAGTTTATAATATAATCTTGATTAATAATTAAATATGTTACTTTGAGGATACATATTTGATAATTATTTTTAGAAATTAGCCTCCATACATTGATATTGTTAATAATGAATTAGGAATACAAATTTGTTACATTAAAAGAAATAGAATTTAATCGGCCTTTAAAAGGCGATTAAAAAAACAAAAATTTACTTTATTATGATGTAAATAAACTAGTTTTAGATATTAAGTTTCATATAACTTTTTAACCTTTTTTAATTCCTTCATTATTTGAATTTCTTGTGTGCAAAGCTTTTCACATTCACCACATTCAGTGCATGCAGATGCCCGTTCACCATTTAAAAGACCCATTTCGTATCCAAATTTGAAACGTTCCTTTGTTTCTGGTGTTCCAAACAGATAATAATCGTTGTATTTGGCAAAATTTTCAGGAATATCCACTCCCTGTGGACATGGTAAACAGTAACCACAACCTGTACAACCCACCTCTAATTTATCATTAAAAACCTTTTTAGCATGATCTATTACAACTAATTCTTTTTTAGATAATGAATTGGACTGGGCATCGGATGATATTCTCAAATTTTCACGCACATCCTCCATACTACTCATTCCACTTAAAACTACAGATACCTCAGAATGGTTCCATACCCATCTTAAAGCCNNTAATTGTACTGTATTAAACAGAAAGACCAGTCATAATGATCAACAACTTCTTTAAAAAGTTCTACTCGATCATGGAAAGAAAATCCTGCATATCTTATTTTTCCATCTTCAATTGCCTGGTTCAGGAAATCCTCAAAACCAAGTTCTTTCAATTTTTCCCAGTAGGTTTTTGTAATACCGTGTATAAGATAAAAATCTATAACATCTGTTTCCAAGCGTTCTAGTTGTTTATTTAAATAGTTATCCATATCTTCCCTGGTTTCAATTAGCCATGTAGGAAGTTTTGTAGATATATTTACTCTTTCTCTATATCCATCTTTCAAGGCTTTAGCAACAATAGGTTCACTTTGCCCACCTGTATACATGTCAAATCCACCATAGGGATATGCTGTGTCAATAAAATTCACTCCATGATCAATGGAGTAACGGATCATCCTAATGGCTTCTTTTTCATCAATTTTCCTTGGATCATTCTCCATTGCTGGAAGACGCATGGCACCAAATCCTAAAATTGAGACATTTTCATTTGTTTTCCCAAAATTTCTGAATAACAACTAATACCCCTCCTCAATTACAATAACAAATTCAATAATTCACCTAAACTTTTAAGATAAACAGTACTGCATACTCAAATCATATATAATATAACATTCATTCTCTGCTATTAATTTTTTCAAGAGATACCTCTGCAGCCCTGCGCACATCATCATTTTCATCATTCAACAATTTTTTGAGTGGTTCTATACCACGGACGTCGCCAATTTCACCGAGTATTTCTGCTACATGTTCTTTTATTTGCTCTTCTTTACTGTTTAAGTTATCAATCAGAATTTCCACACATGGTTTTCCTATTTTAATAAGAGCAATCGAAGAATTACTCTTCACACCATTATTTTTATCATTTAAAAGATTTATAAGTGGTATTATACCCCGGGTATCACCTATTTCTCCGAGTATTTCTGTTGCATACCATCTTACCTGCCAATCATTATCCTCCAATGAATTTATCAGGTTTTCAACAGCAGGTTCTCCAATTTCAACGAGGGTTTTTGCGGCATTCATTCGAATACCCCAATCATTATCTTTCAATGAAGTTATCAGCTCTTCTACAGTAAGTACGTCTGATTCCTCTTCTGACTTTGTGTTTTCATTTCTTATAGTATATATTGGTGATTGTGAATCAGTGATTTTACCAAGAGCAAATGCGGCTTCTTTACGAATATGTTCGTCATTATCATAGCCCATAGCCCTTATTAACCCTTTAATATCCTTTTCTTTTTCCATTTTTTTAATGTCGGGTTTTCCAAGACCTAATATTAGTTTAAAATCCATTGAATTTTTGCTCCTCTAAATATAAATTTAAAATATATTATAAAAATAATAGTAACTCCAAGGTTTATTAAATATCTTCTAATATTATAAAATATTTTTTGTTATCGTTATAGTACAATATATTTCTAATAAATAGATGTATTTTAGTTATTATTTAATCATAACAACATTTTTTTTTAAATAATTACTTGTTAAAGTGTAATAATAAAATCTAGGTTGATTTATGTTGGAATTGATTCTAAATCGGTTAAAGAGTTATTCATCTAAAAAAACCAGTTTAATCCTTTAAAGTGTGTAAATAAGTTGGATAATAATAAGCAAATTTTATAGTCCACAAGATGTATATATACATTGGATTATGGATAGAAGTTTCCCATTGAGATAAATGATTGATGAAAAAAAATATGTATCTTGGGAAAGATAACTGTTGGAAATTTAATTCAGACTTGAAATGAGGAGGGTATAAATTGAACGATGAATCTAATGATTTAACACAATTTAAAGATCAGAATAAAATTCGGACCATTGCACTTGAAGAAACATATGCAACCCCTAAATTCATGCAGGCTCAAGCAGAAATGATGAAATCAGATCCTTCAAAAGCTCCCGAAGGACTTGCTAAAATTTTTAAACAACTCATAGATGTTGACAAGGGCAGAATCGATGCCATGGATCAGGCAGGAATAGATGTCCAAGTATTATCGTTATTTTCTCCTGGCGTGGAACAGATGGAACCATCTATGGCCGTTGAAATATCAAAAGATGCAAATGACTATATTGCCGGTGCAATAAAGAGGCATCCTACCCGTTTAGCAGGATTTGCAACTTTACCAACCGCTGTCCCAGATACGGCTTCAGATGAATTGGAACGTATGGTCAAGGAGCATGATTTTAAGGGTGCTATAATTAATGGTCATACAAATGGCCGTTATTTGGACGATGAATTTTTTTGGCCCATACTTGAGAGTGCAGAGAAATTGAAAGTTCCAATATATCTTCATCCAACATTGCCTCCAAAATCTGTTATTGAAGCTTCGTATACTGGAAATTTCTCACAGGAAGTATCAACTCTTTTAGCACGTAACGCATGGGGTTGGCATCTTGAAACTGCTTTACACATTTTAAGAATTATTCTAGGTGGAGTATTCGACCAATATCCAGATCTACAATTTATCATTGGCCATATGGGTGAAGGACTTCCATTCATGCAACAAAGAATAGATGATTCTTTACCTCAAGAAACAATTAATCTTGAACATCCAGTTAGCACATACCTCCAGAAGAATGTTAATTACACCTTCAGTGGATTGAACTATAATCAAACATTCCTAAACTTGTTTTTGGAGATGGGCGTTGATCGTATCATGTTTTCAACAGATTATCCATTTATACCGATGGAAGATACAATGAAATTTTTAGATCAACTTCCGGTAAGCAAAGCAGATAAAGAAAAAATAGCACACGGGAATGCTGAACGTCTATTACGAATGTAGATTATGGGGATGATCCTCATAAATTCTCTTTTTTTGGTAAAAAAAATATTAATGATATATATCTACCATGTTGTTAGTTTAATATCCTTCATAATCAGATACTTTCAATTGTCATATTTTAAAGTTAGTTCTTTATTATAAATTCTATTAGATATTGTCCAATTCGGCTCCACACCCTTGACAAAATCTTGAATTATTCGAATTTTTTTCTCCACATTTAGGACAATATATATCAGAATTATCAACAAAACTTCTACCGCAGCCCGTACAAAATTTAGCATTAATAGAATTATTTTTTCCACATTCTGGACAAATATTATCGTTATTTAAATTATTTGAAGGTTGTGTGTTTGTTTGGTAATCATAAATATGCTTGGTATTTTTAGTTTTATGATTATTATTTCTGGAAAGCGAGAAAATAAATCCAATAACCATCACCAATATAACAAACCACCATGGTCCAAAGATAAATGCTCCCTTTTCATCGTTTATAAATTTGTTATTAACATTTAAATTAATCATGGTACCCTCCTAATAATTAGATTATTATTTTGCATCTTAAAAAATAATATTTCAGATAATAAGTATTAATAAATTTTGTTTTCTAAATATGAAGCAAGATTTTCAAATGATTGATTCCATCCGGTTGTAATGATTTCACTGTAAGATTTGTCTTCTAATATTATTATGAGCCTTAATAGTGTTTGTTTACCCACAGATTCAAACAGGGCCTTGAAAGAAGCTGAGATTCCATCGGGATTTTTATTTATTGAGAAGTCCTTTACATCAAAGGATAGTTCGTGTGGTGATTGAACTGTAAGATAAGTCCCGGTATATTCGCCCAAAATGTTACTGCTATCTGGATTTGGAATTGAGAATCGGAAGTGTCCATTTGGACGTACATCAAACTCAAAAACATCTATATCAATACATGCACTGTTAAACCACTTAGAAATCTGTCCTGATTTAGTCCAAGCATTCCACACCATTTCAATAGGTGCATCGAAGACTCGATCAATTATAATTTCATGTTCTTTGGGTTCTTCCAACAAATTAATTTTGGTCAAATATTCCATCTCCACTCTAGTAAAGCATATATCTCCTATTAAAAATAAGACTTGTTTAGTATATTAGTTTTAGAGAATAAAATAAAATTTCTAATTTTTGTAGTTATATCAGTTAAGATATGTTTACCCCTGAATGTATGTTATATGATTTTCTATTATTGAATTTTGATTTTAATATTGACCATTGATACTGATTTTTAGGGTTAATTCTTTAAAATCTTGATAATCAAATCAAATTAATATTTACAATTAAAATATGTTTGACACTCAAATAAAGTATTAATATTTCATAGTTTAATAATACAAATATTAATCATAGGAATCATTTTTAACGGATTCAATTAATATGCAATTAAGAACTCCTATTGATTTATATATATTACTTTAAACATGGATACTTAAACAGATTCACTATGCGAAATATAGCAAAAGAAGTTCATAACAGTGTTTTCAGAGAAAACCAATTGCATTTCTTCGACTATTTTATCAATCATAGTGATCGAAATATTATTGCCGATGCACCTACAGGTATTGGTAAAAGTTTAATTGCTATTCAAATAGGAATCAATTTAGAACGGCCTGGTACGGTATTTGTTGTTACACCCACTAAAGATTTAATGAAACAATATGAAAGAGATTATGGAAAATTAGAAGATGTAATGTTACTTGCAGGTAAAAATGAATATAAATGTAAGGCAAATCCAGATTTAACAGCAGAATTATGTACACATAAACCTAATGCTCCATGTAAATATAATTATAGTAAAAACAAAGATTCATGCGAGTACAGTAAAAAAATCAGCACATTTATGGATTACAAGGTTGTTGTAACCAACTATCATATGATGCTGGCATTAATAAAAATAAGACCTGCATTACAGTGGGGCTGTCCACTCATAATATGGGATGAGTCGCACAAATTCCAGGATATCATAAGGGAAATGACTGGTATTGAATATAACCATACAAGGGCATGNNCCATTAGAAGCCATTAAAACAGAATTAATCCCATATTCTGAGAAATATAATACAAAGGAAGATATTTACAAGAAAAGATGGATAGAACGATTGGAAACTCAACTACACTATCGCATACAATACGAGTATCTACCCGCAGAAAAATATGAAAAAATAACCTCAGAAAACTTTCGTGAAAAATGTATAAGGGTTATTCCCGTTGATTATACCACCCTCAGCAGATCAACCTTCATGGAAGCAGCTCCCCAACACCTTATGATGAGTGGAACAATACACTATCCACAATATAATGAAGAAAAAAGACTGAAATTAATTAGAAAGATCACAGGTATGGATATGGACCATATCTATGAAACACCCAAAAAATATCGATTTGATGAATCTGGAATAATAAAAAAAGCACCCCACAGTCTGAGCATTATTAATTATCGTAACAGTCGTGAATACAAGGATTTTAAGCGTAGTTACAGTCCACTTTTAAAGTTTTTAGTAAAAGAATCTCGAAACACCATGATACATTTCAATGCAATATGGCAGTGTAAAAATATGGCACGGGCGCTGAAGGATGCGGGCTATAAAAAACCTGTGTACAATTTTCACGAAGGACAGAATAATACAGAGACCAAACAATATATAAAAAAAAGGTTCATCAAAACTGGTGGATGTATTATTGGAAGCAGTTTACATGAAGGCATAGATTTTCCAGGCAAAGAATTAGAAGTGGTTGTTATTGGGAGATCACCATATGTGCCGCGTAATGAAGAGGATAAATACCATCCCGGCACCAAGAGCAATATTCCAAATAAAATTCGTAAAACATGGAACGGCCTTGAGCAACGTGGAGTGCAAGATATTGAACAGGAAGAATATAGGCTTAAAACATTACAACAGATTGGACGGTTACAAAGAACATCAACTGATACTGGTACAGTTATTCTATGCAACCAATGGACAATCCATAAAGATATTATAAAAGACTTTGAATTGTGCATAACACTATAAAAAAGATTTTGTTTATCCATTTTCAATTCATTTAGGTTCAATGTATATTATAGCCGTTGTAGTGTCCAGAGTACTGCCTTTTTTGTATTTTGAGTAATATTATTATTACCAATTTATATTATTATATATTAATGTTTACATATACATTTTTGAATAATTTTTCTTAAATGATCTATAATATCTAAAACTTCCAAAAGTTGATTTAAATTAATGGTGGTAAAATAAATATTAATAATTGAATATTGGGGTTAATGGAAAATTTTGAGGGTAAATTAAGCAGAAAAGAATTAAACAATGTGTTATTTATATGTTAATGAATGTAATGGATATTATACGCTTCAATCGGAGAGTCTTATAAAATATTTTGAATCTTATAAATGTGGTGGAACTTTAAGTTTAAGAAAAGATTAAAATATCAATCACTCATTAACGCTAATTTCATTAATGAAAACCAATAGATTATATGTAGAAAGAAAATTTCTTTATTCGAGGTTATAATTATGGAATTTAAATATCTGAAATCCGACACAAAAAGAATTGAAAAAAAATTAGAAGAACTAAATAGGAAATATGTGGATATGGAATATCAGAAAGAGATTGATAATCTTGAAAAAAGGTGTGAAGAGATTAATACTAATTCTGATCAGGATATAAAGGAGGAGATCTGGGGACAGATCTACAAGGACGTTTTGAAACTAGAAAAAAAATCGGATTCAAAGAAGAAATTTGAAAAGAAGCTGCTTTCAAAGGAATAAATTTTCTTTAATTAATTTTATTTTTATACTAAAATTGTTATTTTATTTACATAAAATATCTTATATTATTAAGAGAACATGTAAACTAACATTCACCGTAAATATTTATAAGATTACATAACTTTTTTTATTTTTTTCCTGTTTATTTCATTCTCATAACCAAGAATAGAGAAAAATATATTTAGAGTACTCTATTCTAAAGCTTTTAAATCTAAGAATATAAATCCTAGGACAGTTTATTGACTACTTTTTGGCACTAAATATCCTACCACTCCACCAATTGCAGCTGATGCAATGGGTACCAAGACAGGGTTTTTATTAAAAAACCAGATTATAATAATTGCAAAAACTATTAAACTAAACACTATTACGTCATTTGATTCAGGCACAATAATATCTAATTTGGATCTTGGGGTTGTGGGAACTGTTTGAACACTATTTTTTAAGATATCTGTTACACGGTCTTGTTCATTTGGATCTAGACTTAGTTTATTTTCAAGTTTATTCAAAATAATTCCATCGATTTTATCTATTATTTGCTCTTCGGTGCTTTTTTCTGGTGTATTACTCATAATAATCACCTTCCTAATTCAAATAATTCTACACATTAAGATATCTGTTATGTTGGCTTATTATATTCTATAGCACTATATGAGTATTACTCTATTATAAATTTATTTAAAAAAAATATTAATTTAATAATTATTTAAAAAAAATATGGGAAGGAATGATTCTGAACAATCAGATTCAAACTCGATATGTTGGCTTTTAAATGTCAGTCAAATCTTCTCCCATTTCCCTAGCTCTTAGAGCACGTCTTAAAATTTTACCACTGGTTTGAGGTAGTGAATCAACCTGTGCAATTTCACCAATTACAGCTACAGGTCCTAACTCGTATCTTACATGTTTAATAAGTTCTTTGATTAGTTTTGTCTTGAGTTCGTATCCATCTCTGAGTATTACAAAGGCTTTAATAACTTCACCCTTAACTGGATCGGATTTTCCAATTACAGCTGCCTCTGCAACTGCTGGATGACTTACAAAGGCTGATTCAACTTCTGCTGTTCCTATTCTGTGACTTGCTATTTTAAGAACATCATCTGATCTTCCCTGAATCCATATGTATCCATCTTCATCCATTCTTGCCAAATCATCTGCCTTGTATACTCCAGGGATTGGGTCCCAGTAGATCTCTTTGTATTTCTCATCATCCTTGTAAAGAGTCCTGAACATTGCAGGCCATGGTTTTTTTATTACCAGGTATCCGCCCTTTCCAATTGGTACAGGGTTACCTTCTTCATCTACAATATCTGCTTCTACACCGGGTACTGCTTTATTAACTGATCCTGGTTTTAGGTAAGCTGAAGGCAGGGGCGAGATTAATTGCATTCCAGTTTCTGTTTGCCACCATGTATCTATTATAGGTATTTTTTCCTTACCAATGGTCTTGTATAACCACATCCAAGCCTCTGAATTTAGTGGTTCCCCAACAGTTCCGATTATTTTGAGTGTTGAAATATCGTATAAGTCCAGATATCTGTTTCCAAACCTCATTAGATGTCTGACTGATGTAGGTGCAGTATAAAATTTTGTTACCCCATATTTTTCTATTATACTCCACCATGTACCGGGATCTGGGAAGTCTGGTGCTCCTTCGTAGATTAATGTGGTTGTTCCAAGTAACAAAGGTCCATAAACAGTATAACTGTGCCCAGTTATCCATCCAATATCACCTGTGCACCACCATAGATCATTTCCGTGTATATCAAAGATGTTTTTAAGTGTTGTTGACACTCCCACCATGTACCCACCGGTTGTATGTAATACACCTTTTGGTTTACCAGTAGTACCCGATGTGTACAGTACAAACAATGGATCTTCTGCATCCATAGGTTCGGGTTCACATTCTGCTGGTTCGCCCTCTAATAATCTTTCGTAGAATATTTCCTTTCCACTCAAGTCAGAAACTTCTATTTTATTTCCTGTGTGCTGTACAACCACAACAGTTTCTATTGTTGGACATTGGAGCATTGCCTCGTCGGATATTTTTTTAAGGTCTATAATCTTTCCCTTTCTGTAGGTTCCGTCGGCTGTTATAAGGATTTTGGCTTCTGCATGGTTCATTCTTCCTACAAATGCACCAACACTTAGACCGGAGTATACTACACTGTGTAATGCACCTATTTTGGTACATGCCAACATTGAAACTACGAGTTCAGGGCACATTGGAAGGTACATTGCAACGGTTTCACCCTTTTTTACTCCCAAGTTTTTAAGCGCGTTGGCCATTTTATTAACTTCACAGTAAAGCTCATAGTAGGTTAACTTTCTTTCTTCACCCCTTTCGTTCACGTAGAGTATGGCTACGTGATTTCTTTTATTGGTGTGGATCCACCTGTCAACGGCGTTGTAGGCTAAATTAATCTTTCCGTTTGTGAACCATTTGTAAAATGGTTTGTTACTTTCGTCTAATACTTGATCCCATTTTTGGAACCAGTCCAAATCTTCTGCCTTTTCTGCCCAGTATTTCTCGATATCTTTACCCTTTTCAATCTCGATTTCCCAATTCTTTACATGTGCATTTTCCACTGTCTCAACATCTGGCTTGAAAACTCTTTTTTCGTCTAGAAGAACGGTTGTATCAGGTTTCATTTATTCCCATCCATTTTTAATCAATGTTTTATTTGGTGATAATAAGTAAGTATATCTTTCCATATATATTTTTATATTATTAATCATGATAGATTATCTGGGTCTATCCCTTAATCTGTTT
>PLTK01000130.1:0-1559 GCA_003164415.1 Methanobacterium sp.
TAATTTGCGTTTATTTGGAGGATAACTAATGTTTGAAAACGAGAAATATGCTCTTAAAATTAAAGACATAACAAAAGAGCACCATAATTGGATGGAAAATAGTATAAATCTTATAGCAAGTGAAAATATAACAAGTACCAGTGTACGGGAAGCCCTGGCTTCGGATCTCTCCCACAGATATGCAGAAGGCCTTTCAGGATGTAGGCTCTATGAGGGATGCAAATATGTAGACCAAATAGAAGATATTACTGTTGAACTCTCTAAAAGGATCTTTAAAGCAGAACACGCCAATGTTCAGCCAATATCAGGTGTGGTCGCAAACATGGCTTCATTTTTTGCCCTTGCAAAACACGGAGACCCGATGATGGCACTTGAGGTACCTGTTGGTGGACATATAAGTCATGCAAATGTAAGTGCCGCAGGTATAAGGGGCTTAAAAGTAGCTCCACATCCATTCGATGAAACAAAAATGAATATCGATGCGGATGCTATGAAAAAGGACATAATTGAGAAAAAACCAAAAATCGTACTATTAGGTGGTAGCCTTTTCCTTTTCCCACATCCTGTTGAAGATGCAAAAGAAGCGGCTGATGAAGTAGGTGCAAAGGTAATGTACGATGGTGCTCATGTACTGGGTTTAATTGCAGGAGGATGCTTCCAAGATCCTCTTAAAGAAGGAGCAGATTTACTTGTTGGAAGCACCCATAAAACATTCCCAGGACCTCAGGGAGGAATTATACTCTGTAAGGATAATATATCAAAGAAAATTGATGATGCAGTTTTCCCCGGTGTTGTAAGCAATCACCATCTTCATCATGTTGCTGCATTGGGTATAGCCACTGCTGAAATGCTTGAATTTGGAAGTGCGTATGCAAAACAAATAATTAAAAATGCACAGGCATTAGGACAAGAACTCTACGAACTTGGATTTAAAGTGTTATGCGAAGATCAGGGTTTCACAGAGTCTCATCAGATTGCAATAGATGTTTCCAATATAGGTAGAGCAGCTAAATTAGCAAAAGACTTTGAAAGCAATAATATCATCTTAAACAAAAATTTATTCCCATGGGACGATGTCAACAGATCCGATGATCCTTCGGGTATCCGTATTGGAACACAAGAAATAACCAGACGGGGATTAAAAGAATCGCACATGGCAGAAATTGCAGCATATATTAAAAGAGTTGCAGTGGATGGGGAAAATATTAAAGATGAAGTTTCAGAGTTCATAAAACAACATAATAAAGTGCATTATGCATTCAAGGAAGACAAAGCCTACAACTACGTGGACTTCTAAATAATTCCCTTTTTTTAGAAATTTTAATCAACATAAAAAAAAAATACGTGGAGAACTACATGAAAATTGCTTGGGGTATTACAGGAGCAGGGCATCTACTCCAGGAAAGTGTTAATGTACTTGTAGAACTTTCAAAAAAGCATGACGTTACAGTACTTCTATCCGAAGCTGGTGAAGAAGTTATTAAAATGTACGGTCTCTTTGAATCCGTTAAAAATTTAACCGGCGGTAAGTACAAGGAATTGATACTTGAAGAAGATCA
>PLTK01000130.1:1626-3593 GCA_003164415.1 Methanobacterium sp.
GTTTTACCATCCAAGCTGGAACTTGATCTTTGTCAAAACTGTGAAATCTGTGTCCCATCAACAAAATGTCCAAACAAAGCAATTACCCCAGGAGTGGAAATAAATCTTTTAAAGTGTGAGGGATGTGGTGATTGTCAAATTCTCTGTCAGTTTGGAGCGGTAACTGGAGGTAGACTCATAACAATACATATGAGGGATATTGATATACAAAATACCGCAAAATTGTATGAAATTGAGGGTATACGAGTTTTAAATCATCCCACCGATTTAAATAATACATTATTTGAGTAGTAAACCCTTCGAAACATTTATTTTTGTATAAATATTTTTTTTTTCAAGACCTTCAATTTAAAATACTTAAAAAAAAGCATTTTGAACAGAATATAAAATTATTAATGGTCCTAAAACAATAAACTAATTAGAAATTGTTAGATATAGAATTTTTAATTATCATTTTAGGAGGTTTTAGATGACAGAAGGTAAAAGAATTGATTTTCTAGTTAAAGATCTTCAAGATAAGAGTTGGATTGTGCGTGAAGATGCAGCTGAACTTCTTGCAGAGGTTGGTGATCCCGAAGCTGTTGAACCACTAATAAACACTTTAGATGATGAAGATTGGCATGTTAAAGAAGCTGCAGCACTGTCATTGGCAGTATTTTCAGATTCAAGAGCAGTTANNCTTGAAGATGCTGTTAAAGATGAGAACCCTGTTGTTAGAAAAGTTGCAAAAATGGGAATCGAAGCTATTAAAAAGAAAGGATAATATGGTAAATTTTTTTTTATTTTTCAATAAATTCAATTTTAAAGTTCACTTTTAATAATCAACACTGTAACTAATGTAAATGAATAAAACACCTAAAAGAAACCATAGAATTGAATTTAAAGTTGAGATACCTAGTGTTTTGTAAACCAAACCCACTATTCCCGCAATAAACAAAAATATACCTGCACCATAGAAAACTATTTTCCTTACATTGGTTCCATAGGCAATAGCTAAGAAAACAGCACCTAAAACTGCCCAAACAACCGAAGTAAATATAGATAATCCTAACTGGGGCACAAATGTGCCTAAAATTCCCGATATAAGGAGAAATAACCCTGCAACATACAGTATTATCTCCCTTGTTTTTAAGTTCATAAAATTCCTATCCTTCAAATCTTATTTAAGGTTTCTTATTACAGATCATAAGTTGTAAATAAATATTAAGCAGGAATGAAATTTTATTTTATAAATTAATAGATTTGAAATGTTTTCAAGTACTTTGAAGTCGCAATATAGTTATCTCAGGGGGACAGTTTATACGAATCCAAAAAACATTAGTACCCAGACCTCTATTAGTATACTGTACCATGTCTCCCACTTTATATTCTCCTAAAGGATATTTCCGAAATTGGTATCCTCTAAAAGGTGTTCCTAACCCCGGAATAATCATTTGTCCGCCATGAGAATGTCCAGAAAGTTGAAGGCTAAATCTTCCAGTAGCAGCACTGACATCAGCAAAATCAGGTTCGTGTGCCAATAATATAGCCGGGCCCGAGGGAGGTAATTTCCTTAAAACTGCATCTAAATCATTTTTCTCGAGGGTTATACTGTCCACTCCAGCAATGTGGAGTGTTGCATTTCCTCTTTTGAGCGTATAAACATCATTTTCCAGTTCTATGATATTACTTTCACCCATTACACTTCGTATTTCTTTTGCCCCTACCCAGTGATCATGGTTTCCCAAGACAGCAACAGTTGCATCCTTTGGTTTAAGATTTTTAAGAACTCTTAACATGTCGAGTACTGGTTCATTTACCACATATGAAACAGAATCGCCAGTTATGGCTACAAGATCCGGTTCCAGTTTATTAACCAAGTTTACAACACCTTCAATACGCTTGGTAGATATCCATTGTCCAAGATGTATATCACTAATATGGGCTATTCGATAATCATTGAAGGCAGGATCAAGATCGGGTATTTC
>PLTK01000022.1 GCA_003164415.1 Methanobacterium sp.
GTTTTCAATTTTTAAATTTATATTGTTTTGTATTATAAAGATACTTGTACCATGGTGCTGAGCATCAATGACCGTGTTATCTGGACTTTGACCTATGATGTTCATATTTTTGGTAATATCAATACCACTCTCATGATAGATACCGTTTGCGATATTGACTGTACCATCGTCACTTACAGTATTTACAGCATTTTTAATAGTTTTTTTAGGTCCATTAGTACCATTTAATACTGCAGATTGTCCATTGTAGTTGTCGTTTCCTGAGGTACTAACATATATGGTTGATGAATCTGCTGCTGCTGCTGCGACTGACTGAATGTTAAAAGAAAAAATTATGGCAAGCCCTATCACTAATATTGGAAATATAATTAGTTTGTTGTTTATTTTCATATGTATCATTGAATTATTAAATTATCTTTAATTTAATTTGTAGATCAATTCACTATAATTTTTCAATACACTCACATCCATATTAGCAATATAAAATTTTATGTGACGTTTTTCACTAATGTTTATAATTAAGATATGTTTATACATTTAAATTTATATCTAAATGATATTATAACAACAAAATCTAATTATAATTTATTTTAAAAAAAATCTAAGATAAAGAATATAGAATGGTTATGAATTATAAATTTAACTTAAAAATAGTTTAATAATTTTTTGATATATTAGAATCTACATATAATATTCCAGTTTCTCCTTAAGAGTATCTGCTCTGTTGTTATAAGTGTGGTTTTGCAGTACAAATCTTTGTAGTTCGTTAATTTTTGCTGTTCTTTTATCTTCATTTGAAAGATAATATTCAATTAAATTATTTAATTCGATTTTCGTGTTAAATACTGGTAATTCACCTTTAAAAGTATCAGCTGCACCTTTTTTACCATTAGTTAATACAAGTGTTCCACAGGCTAAAGCATCAAAAACTCTGCTGTTAACTGCACCATATTTTTTTGTTGCCCTGTTTGCATCGTCAACTACAATTTTGGTTGAAGCGTAAATATTAGGCATGTTAGAATAGCTTATAAATCCTTGATAGTACTTTTTGAATTTATCTATTTTTTCCCAATTTTTTCCAAATAATTTGAATTCATAGGGAATATCTTCCGGCTCCAACATTTCCATAATTTCCCTAGGATCGTTCCAATAACTCCCAGTAAAACAATAATCGCATAAATATTCTTTTTTTGGGGTTATATTATCGTTAAATCGTGAGGGATTAGTTGCTATTGGAAATAGAATGGGTTTTTTATCGCTTCGTTCTTTAATATATTCCAATGCCATTTTACTCGGTGCTAATATAAGATCATAATTTTTAAACCCCGGATTTGACACCCATCTATCAAACCAGTTACGTGGCCATGCTATTTTAATTAAATCTTTGTTTGATGATCTTATCCTTCTAGGATTGAAGTTATCCAACATGGATATTATAACATCAACATTTAAATCAACCTCATACCAATATCCCTGCCCATTTTTAGGTAGGAAACTTATTTCCCAACCAAATTTTTTCAAACCTTCCCCTAACTCTAATGCTGTGAAATAATCACCAGCAGAAACATCTGTGCCGGCTTCAGTGACTGCAAAGGCTACATGAAGAGGTTTATTCTTTTTAACCGATTTTTTTTCTTTAATTTTCCAATTGTTGGAATTAGAATTTGTTATTTTACGTTTAATGAGTGTTGTATCATATTTTATTGAGTCAAAATCATCCTTTAAAGAATTTTTTAATTGTCTCAGATTATTTTTTGAAACTTTTAATTTTGAAAAAAAATTATTCATTTGTGCACCCGATAAAAATATTATAGACTTCCATTTTAGGCAGTATACTGAATTCCTTTTTGTTATTTAATAGCAGTTAACGATAATAAATTATTTCGTACAATCAAATAGATTTTCATTGATACCATATTTTTTAACGGATTTTTCATCCATATCTATTATAAAATTATCTGAAACTTTAAATCCCACATTTTCCAATTTTTCCTTAAAATCTAAACCATAATGTCTAACATGATCAGATTGACCATAATGTTTTAATCTTAATTCAGGGGTGTTGAATGATGGATCTTCATATGTTTCTTTATAATTCGGATTTAGTGGTACTTGGATAATTGCTTTTCCTCCAGGTTTTAAAACTCTATATAATTCTTCCATAGCTTTTTTATCATGGGGAACATGTTCTAATACATGTGAGCAATAAATTATGTCAAATGTATTATCTTCATATTTTATGTCTTGAATATCCATCTTTTCTTTAACATCGTGCATATCCGGATTTATATCAACTGGTAAGTATTCTATATTATCCATTTTGCTAAAAATTTCAGCCAAAACAACTTCAGGGGCAAAGTGTAACATTTTAATATTTTGATCAAAAATATTTGTTTTTTCTTTTAAAAATAGGTATACTGCCCTATTCCTTTCTAAGGATCTACATTTGGGGCACATGGCATTTTCTCTTTGATTAACCCCACCGGGTAGGAATGTTGGTAGCTCTGAGTTACAAATTGGGCAAAAATTTTTATTGCCTACTATGCTGTAATGAACATCTTTTAACATAGTCTCAACATTCAGCAGTTGATTTTTTTGTACAGAATTCTCATTTTTTAGAGTTTCGATGGTTTTAAGAGATTTGGTGACTGTCTTTTCGAGAAATTCTATCCTTTTTAACAAGGATTGTTCTTTAACATCCATTTTGTTTTGTAATCTTGAATTATTGATTTTAAAATTCTTTTCAAGTACTTTGTCTATATCGTTGACAGATACTTTTTTTAAAATAATATACATAAAAATCCTCCAAATAATTAGCAGTTTGGATATAATATATTAAATGATAATATCTTATTTCATATTCTTATTTTTATTGTAAAAGTCAAAAGAATTTTAATTTGACATTATCCGATCTATAATAATAAAAAAAATTAAGAATAAAAATTCCAGTTAGTATCAGTTTTTTTCTATTAGTTCACTTAGATATTTACCATATTCGGTTTTCATCAGTGTTTCAGCAGATTTTAAAACTCTTTCCTTGT
>PLTK01000004.1 GCA_003164415.1 Methanobacterium sp.
TGAAGCTGTATGAAAAATTGCTCCACCATAATTTTGAGTCACCCTGTTACCGGTAAAACCGCTGTTAACAATCATAAGATAACCAGTTTTATGTATAGCTGCACCCTCACGAATTGCATTGTTATTTGTAAAATTATCGTTATTAACAACTAGATTATTGTTAGCATCAAAAATAGCTCCGCCTGCTCCTGAATAAGCACCATTTCTAGAGAAATTTGTGTTAAGAACATTTAAATTTCCTGTTGAACTGAATATTGCCCCTCCATTCCCTGCATTATTGGAAGAAAAACCACTGTTGTCTATATTTACCGTATTAGAATTACTGTAAATAGCTCCTCCAACAACTGCAGTATTGTAACTGAAGCCGTTTTTATCCATGTTGATGTTTCCCTCAATATTGTAGATTGCTCCGCCATTATTAGCAGTTGCAGTATTTTTTACAAAATTGTTATTGTTCAAGTTTAAAGTAGCAACTCTATTGTAAATAGCTCCACCGCAACGGGATGCACTGTTGTAGGAGAATGAAGAATAGCTAATGCTATCAGTACCGGAATTACCAGTATATATTGCTCCACCACTATCTGCATGGTTATTGTAAAATTTACAACCATTAATTGTTAATGTGCCTGCAGAATTGGATATGGCGCCCCCATTGCTGTTGGTTCCGTTTGCAAAACTTAAGTTTTCAATTTTTAAATTTATATTGTTTTGAATTACAAAGATACTTGCACCATGGTGCTGAGCGTCAATGACCGTGTTATCTGGACTTTGACCTATGATGTTCATGTTCTTAGTAATATCAATACTACTTTCATAGTAAACACCGTTTGCGATATTGACTGTACCATCGTCACTTACAGTATTTACAGCATTTTTAATAGTTTTTTTAGGTCCATTGACACCGCCAACGTAATCTACATACTGTCCATTGTAGTTGTCGTTTCCTGACGAGTTAACATATATGGTCGATGAATCTGCTGCTGCAACTGACTGAATGTTAAAGGAAAAAATTATAGCAAGCCCTATCAATAATATTGGTAATATAATTAGTTTGTTGTTAGTTTTCATATGTATCATTGAATTATTAAATTATCTTTAATTTAATTTGTAGATCAATTCACTATAATTCTTCAATAAACTCACATTCATATTAGTAATAAAAAATTTTATGTGACGTTTTTCACCTAATGTTTATAATAAGTTATGTTTATACATTTAAATTTACATCTAAATGATATCATAACAACATAAATCTGATTCTGATTATAATTTATTTTAAAAAGAATTCTAAGATATAGAATAGAGAATGATTAGGAATTAAATTTAATAAAAATAGTTTAATAAATTTTTGATATACTTGAATCTACATATAATATTCCAGTTTTTCCTTTAGCGTATCTGCTCTGTTGTTGTATGTGTGGTTTTGTAGTACAAATTTTTGTAGTTCTTTAATTTTTGCTGTTCTTTCATCTTCATTTGAAAGATAATACTCAATTAAATTATTTAATTCGATTTTTGTGCTAAAAACTGGTAATTTACCATTAAAAGTATCGACTGCACCTTTTTTACCATTAGTTAATACCAGTGTTCCACAGGCTAAAGCATCAAAAACCCGACTGTTAACCGCTCCATATTTTTTTGTTGCTCTGTTTGCATCGTCAACTACAATTTTGGTAGATGCGTAAACTTGGGGCATGTAAGAATAGCTTATAAATCCTTGATAGTACTTTTTGAATTTATCTATTTTTTCCCAATTTTTTCCAAATAATTTGAATTCATATGGAATTTTCTCGGGCTCTAACATCTCCATAATTTCCCTAGGATCGTTCCAATAACTCCCAGTAAAACAATAATCACATAAATATTCCTTTTTTGAGGTTATATTATCGTTAAATCGTGAGGAATTAGTTGCTATTGGAAATAAAATGGGTTTTTTATCGCTTCGTTCTTTAATATATTCTAATGCTATTTTACTCGGTGCAAATATAATATCATAACGGTTAAACGCAGGATTTGACACCCATCTATCAAACCAGTTACGTGGCCATGCTATTTTTATTAAATCCATGTTTGATGATCTTATCCTTCTGGGATCGAAGTTATCCAACATAGATATTATAACATCTACTTCAGCATCAACCTCATACCAATATCCCTGCCCATTTCTAGGTAAGAAACTTATTTCCCAACCAAATTTTTTCAAACCTTCTCCTAACTCTAATGCTGTAAAATAATCACCAGCAGAAACATCTATGCCGGCTTCAGTGACTGCAAAGGCAATTTGAAGAGGTTTATCATTCTGCACTGGGTTATTTTCTTTAATTTTACAATTGTTCGAATTTGAATGTGTTAATTTATGTTTAATGAGCGTTGTATCATATTTTATTGAGTCAAAATCATCCTTTAAAGAATTTTTTAATTGTCTCAGATTATTTTTTGAAACTTTTAATTTTGAAAAAAAATTATTCATTTGTGCACCTGATAAAAATATTATAAACTTCCAGTTTAGGCAGTATACTGAATTCTTTTTTGTTATTTATTAGCAGTTAACTATAATAAATTATTTCGTACAATCAAATAGATTTTCATTGGTAATACCATATTTTTTAACAGATTTTTCATCCATATCTATTATAAAATTATCTGAAACTTTAAATCCCACATTTTCCAATTTTTCCTTAAAATCTAAACCATAATGTCTAACATGATCAGATTGACCATAATATTTTAATCTTAATTCGGGAGTGTTGAATTGTGGGTCTTCATATGTTTCATTATAATTCGGATTTATAGGTACTTGGATAATTGCTTTTCCTAAAGGCTTTAAAACTCGATATAATTCTTCCATAGCTTTTTTATCATTGGAAACATGTTCTAATACATGTGAGCAATAAATGAGGTCAAATGTATTATCTTCATATTTTATGTCTTGAATATCCATCTTTTCTTTAACATCGTGCATATTTGGATTTATATCAACTGGTAAATATTCGATATTCTCCATTTTGCTAAAAATTTCAGCCAAAACAATTTCAGGGGCAAAGTGTAACATTTTAATTTTTTTATCAAAAATGTTTGTTTCTTCTTTTAAAAATAGGTATACTGCCCTATTCCTTTCTAATGATCCACATTTGGGGCACATTGCATTTTCTCTTTGATCAACCCCGCCAGGTATAAATGTCGGTAGTTCTGAGTTACAAATTGGGCAAAAATTTTTGTTGCCTACTATGCTGTAATGAATATCTTTTAACATAGTTTCAACATTCAAGAGTTGATTTTTTTGTTGGGAATTCTCCTTTTTTAAAGTTTCTATGGTTTTAAAAGATTTGTTGACTGTTTTTTCGAGAAATTCTATCCTTTTTATCAAGGATTGCTCGTTAGCATCCAATTTGTTTTGTAATTCTGAATTATTGATTTTAAAATTCTTT
>PLTK01000207.1 GCA_003164415.1 Methanobacterium sp.
AACGTAATTTATTAAACTTTTGAATCGATGAATCTGGTGATATTATCTCTAAAATAACTTAAAACCAATTTTTACCGGTTTTATTATTTGGATAGTGTAAAACTTTTGGTACTTAACTATAATTGGAACCCTTTTTTAAAAACTTTTCGACTAATACCTAATCTCCTAGAAAAGTAATAATTGATTAAAAAAATGTGAATTAACATATTTCTTATCATTTCTTTTGGTACTTTGGTAAACAATGAATTAGTCTATTAAATTACCATTCTGATTTTAACTCGTTTTCGAAAAAGGGCTTGGGGTGGAATAAAAAATACTTAATGATGGTATTAATGGTTATATTAATATTTTACATGGCTATGTCGGAATTTATTCCTATTTGAAAATTATTCATCAAGTTATTCATCAAGTATCCAGGAAATTTATTTGTTCATAAGTGAATCTGATGTAATCTTTAAGACTTTGAATTTTGGATAACTTTCTGTTTACGGTTCTCTTCATTTAGAATATTTTCATATAAAAATGGAAATTATATTTTCTTACTGTGACCTAAACTTTCTTATTACTCTTTATCTAATTTTATTTCCAATCAAACCTCCAAGTCCTGTTATGAAAAGTATCATTAAAGCCATAAAAATAAAACCAGTTCCTAAAGAAACATTCAGACCATAATAAACAGTAAACAAAAGGATTGATATTATTATACAGATTCCTACATAAAGTCCATATTCTATTTTCCTTTTTTTAGCAAAATAAGTAGCTATAAAACCACCAAGTACCATTGCAACATAAATTAGAAGTAAAAACCATTCAAGAGCAATCTGATATATAATTTCAAAAACAATAAATCCTAAAATGATTGATACAACGGGATGAAGTCTCACCATTTAACCCCTAATTAACTTAATACTTGGAAAATAATTTAACCATAATAATAAGCTTCTTTTTCATAGTTTTTAATTAGATAAAACTATGAGAACAATTATGGATTGTTAATTTTTATATCCTCAATAGCTTTATTTAAACATTCAATTGCATTCTTCTGAATTCTTAAATCTTTATGATTAGTAGATTTAACTGCGGTATAAACATCAATAAAACATTTACATTTATTAACAAACTTTAATTTATCATCATCTGTTCCATCTTTAATTTTGTTAATTGTGGAAAGTAATGGAATTCTTGTTTTTTCTAACTCCTCCAAAACATCTCTAATTGTCAATTCATTAGTTAAATCTTTTTCATCCATAATATACCATTCTCCCAGAGTTTAATAAAATAATTATTTTTAAATCTTTGAGTAATAAATTACAAATTTTTATTTATAAAGTATCAGATAGTACTTTGTTATACTTATAATCGTAACTATATTTTCTTCTTGCCATCATTTATAATTCAGTAATATCGTTTTATAAAATTCAACAGACGCATTATGGGGGATCTACAAAGCAAAAATATCCAAATATGTTCTCTTAGCCCAAACCCTTGTCCCATAGTAAAATTAATTAGTACATAAACTCCTGCTTTGGTATGGATTAAATATTCTTATAAGATATATACATGAAATAATATTAACTATAAAACGAGACAGACTGTTTTAATAATGTTATTGCAAGTCGATTTAATTACTATTATTTTTCTACCCATACAAATTCCCGATTTCCATAGAGAATTTAAAAAAAATATAATTTTATTTTTTTAGGTTTTTGCCTATACTATAAACATTGCATTAAGTTTATATTATTTTAATTCTTTCAAAGCTAGTTCAATATCTGATGCTTTGACAGTTGTTCTTTTAGCATGTTTAGCCAGTAAAACAGCATGTCTAGATATATTTTCTCCACATTCTTCTAAAATTTTTGCTAATGCTTCTGTTGCTTCTTCACTTACTCTTGGTGCACCAGCATTTTTTATTATTCTTCCTATTGGGGGCTATTGGTAGTTCACTCATATGTAATCACCATATATGGTTGTAAACATTTTTTTATTTAAATATATCGAATAATTACAGATTTCCTTTAAAATGAATACATATTATTAAAAATTAAGTGATAAAACTCACAAAAATCTACATTATAGTACATATAAAAATTAATATATAATTTGACTCAAATAACCATTATTTCGATAGAGATATTTTTTTACATTGTTTGAATTTATGTCTCAAAATTCAGATTATTTTTTTATTGACAAATTTATAAAATTAGATGCATATAGATCCATTAGGATGAAATAAAATAAAATATTTTATGGAAAGATAATATATAGGATTAACAGATAAAATAAAAGGGAAAACAGAAGAAGCTGCAGAAAAGTAAAAAGTAAAACCAAAGAAACTGCGGGTAAAGTTAAAAGATTGGTATGGGTTTGATAAGGGGATGTTTTCATCCCTAAAACTATCTATTTTTCTTAAAAAAATTAATTTAAAAAAAAATTTAATATCGAAATTTTTACGCCAATAATAAGCTTAAGCCAAAAATAACCATTGTACTTACAAGCACAGGCCCATATATCTTCTCAAAAGTTTTAGGATTAATTTTCTTGAGTAAGAGAGGTCCAATAAATGCACCTACAGCTGCCCCTCCACCGAGCAGAATAATCAAAGTCAGATCTAACCGCCCTAATAGGTAAAAACCTCCTATACCCGCAATTGAGTTGAATATAAGTACGAATACAGATGTACCCACTACCATTACAGCTGGTAAGCCTAAGCTATAGAGTCCTGCAACTATTGGTGGTGTTCCACTTATTCCAAAAACTCCGGCCAATAATCCTCCGGCCACTCCAAAAAATGAGGCTATAACTCTTTTAAAGCCAGTCAGGGTTAATTTTACGTCTTTATCCGCATTTTTTCCTTTGAGTTGTTTATGTCTTTGTATTAAACTTCTTAACATAGGAATTATCATTATCAACGTGAATATGCCCAGAATCTTTTGTAAAAGGTTAGGCGGTATAATATTGGCAATATTAGCTCCTATTAGTGTACCTATTATTCCTCCGATTCCTAGAATTAATCCGGTACGGATATCTACATTGCCTTGACGAAAGTGGCTGATGGTGCTTACAGCTGTGGTGGGTAACACCGATGCTAAAGAAGTAGCTATAGCTACTTGTGGTGTGACACCGAAGATTAATATTAATACTGGTACAAAGAATCCGCCTCCACCGCCACCAAACATGGACACTATGAGGCCTATTAGCAATCCGAATAATGGAAGCAGAATTAAATGGATATCAATTATTTAAATCACCTAATACTAATTCTTTAATTTTTTTAGTGGGATTTTCGTTGAATTGGCCTCGGTAATAAGTTATCAAATTTTTAACGTCGTATTCCATAAACTTTTTAAGAGATTTTATAGGTTTTTTAATCTTTTCTTCGTTCATAATTTGAGTGTTACTTCCAATAAGCTGTCCATCTTTGATGTTCATTGTGTCTCCTACGATGTGGTTTAAACTTCTATTGGTGTAGTTATATATGTCCGACTTCACATTTTTTTTTAAGCACATTTAATTTATCTTTTTTATAAAATCTTTCAAGTGACTATCTCTTTTAATTGGTTCACCATGAGCTGGACAAATCCACTTAAAATTATACTCGTCAATTTTAACTATAGATTCTTTTAAAATCGAATTATTCCAATTAGCAAATGAAGGTCCGGCGCTTATTTCCCCATTTTTGGTTCTAAATAAATCACCAACAAACATTATATCTTTATAAAGCATGCACACATGCCCCACTGTGTGTCCCGGAGAATTTATAACTTTAATATCACCAATCATGCCATCTGCAGGAAATGGATTAATATTTTCCGGTTTTTCAAGTTTAACAATGTAATTCAAGATTCTTTTAATCACGTGTCGATTTATTTCACCAATGATATGGGGTATATCCTCTTTTGACGCCCAGATTTTAGCTCCAGTAGCTTTCTCCAGTAAAGCCAGACTACCTACATGATCCATATCATCATGTGTAATTAAAATGTGTTTGATATCATGAGGTTTAATATCCATGGATTTTAATTCGTTTAAAATGCCTTTTCCATTCTTAGGAAGTCCTGTATCAATTAATGTTATTTCTTCAGCTAAAATGAGATAAACATAATTCCCTTTCGTTGAATCCAGTAAATAAACTCCATCACTTATTTTCATAAAATCACCTACGAGACAAATATTTCCAGTTACATAAATGTTTGATCAAATGATTAAAATAATATAATCATTCTAAATGAATAATTTTATTTTTTAACCCCTTAGATTAACTCTTTAATTCTTTATATAGTTATCTTCAAGTCATCCTCCATGATGTTATAGTATTCTTATATTCCCAGGGGTTGCCATATCTATTAGAATCGGTTCTTTATCATAATTAAATACGCATAGCTGCCTTTTGTTGATTCTAAAGCATATATATCATCTTCTATTTTCATAATTTTTACCACAATTATTTTTAAATTTTATAATTGAGTGACTAATCACCCATATGAGTGAGTAATCATTCGTTACTTATAAAGTTTTTCTTTAAAATATTGAAGTTAGTTTGAATATAGTAAACCAATCAAGAAAATTTGATAGTCTAGTTGTTAGAATCGTCAGGTATGCTAATTTGAGGTGAACTATTGATTACCAATACTTTTTTTGAATATCGGAATTAAAGACACTCGATTATCTTAAAAAAAATTATGAAAAAATTATTAAAATAACAGAATTCAAGGTTTTTTCATGGTTTTTCCTTCTTTATATGCTGAACCAATTATATTCCCCAATTCCCAGTATGTTGCATTTGCAGATGTGAATAATAATGGGTTTATCTTCTTAAAATCTAATTTTCCATTAGTTATGCATTCCTCGTTTACATATGTTTCAATGACTTCACCGATGAAAATGTCACGACCTGGGAGATCAACTGTTTTGGAGAGTTTACAAAGCATATTTATAGGACATTCTTCTATTAATGGTGCTTTGTCTACTTTACCATAAAATGTTTTAAAAACTTCTGATTTATCAGTATTATGGCCTGAAACAATTCCAACATAGTCAGTTTCCTTCATTTGATCTACTGAAGGTATGTTAACGCCGAAATATCTATTTTCTTTGATCCCTATATTTGTATAATGTGGCTCAACCGAACCAATATAAACATATGTAGTAGGTCGGGGTGCTAAAAGTCCAAAACATCCATAAGTGGCAAAATTAACTTTTCCTTCAATAATTGAACTTGCAATACAAATGGGAACTGGAAATGGTACAACTTTGGTTTTAACTTTTGACATGATTTACCTCTCAAATATTGTTATCTGTGCTTTTACATAGTAAATATTTATATTATTTATATTTGTAATCCACTTTCTAATTATTATGTTATATAGTAAGAAATCGATACGTATATATTTACAGTTGGTATATCAAGGTTATAAATCATTTATAATTTTTACGATGTGATTTAAAAAAATTATTGGGGAGGTTTAAATGTTATTTAGGAATAAGAAAATATTTATTCTGCTCACAGTTTTTGCCATAATTTTTTGTGTTTCGGCATTAGGGTCAGTTAGCGCTGCAAGTCCACCATATGCAAATTTTAATAGCAATGTAACATCTGGTTCAGGACCTTTAAGTGTTCAATTCAATGAAACAACCGTTGGTAATGTTTCAACATGGACATGGAATTTTGGAGATAATAAAACATCGACTCTAAAAAATCCTACTCATACCTACCTAAGGGGAGGAGAATATAATGTAACCCTTAGTGTATCCAACGAGGCGGGAATAGATTCAACAACTAAATTCAATTACATAACAGTAATGAAAATCGATTTATAAATCCCGGATTTGAAATTGGAAATTTAACCGGATGGAATGCTGGATCAACAACAGATATAAGCACAGTTTCTCATAACGGGACAAATGCGACGTATTTTGAAAGTAATGGTAATTCAAGTTCGGATTATATTGAACAAAGTGTTGATCTATCCAACATAGGCAGCATCTCCTTCTGGGGCATGGAAAAAGAAGATGTAAACCCTGGAGATATTGGACAATTTTCGGTTTATATTGACAGCAACCTGATTCAAGAAACTTTAGCAAATAGTACGGAATATAATGAATATATAATTCCAACAATGAATTATAGCGGTGTCCACAATATAACAGTAAGTTGGAATGGTGGAAACAGTGCTTATGTGGATGATTTCTTCACAACCCTAAAGTATCCGGCACCAATATCTAACTTCACGTTAGCAATCGATCCAACAATACCAAATAAAGTACAGTTCAACTTTCTCTCCAAAGGTTATATTGATACGTTGAAATGGAACTTTGGAGATGGCTCAACATCGACATCAACAAATCCACTACATTATTACAGTAAAAATGGAACATATACCATAGAACTGACAACAACCGGGCCAGGAGGCAGTACAACTTTAAACAAAACCATTACATTAACACACGTAGACACCACAAAACCAACCGCAACTGCAAGTGTGGGCAGCGGAATATACAACACCACCCAAGTTGTTAAACTATCTATAAGCGAACCCGGAACAATATATTACACAACCGATGGAAAAACACCAACAACCACAAGTCAAAAATATACAGGACCAATTAAGATTGCTAAAACCACCACTTTAAAATTCAGAGCTGTTGATAGAGCAAATAATTATTCTCCAGTATACACAAAAACCTATACAATTGATAAAGTTGCACCCGAAATTATTTCAACCACACCAAAAGATTATGCAACAGGATACTCCAAAACAACGGCTGTTTCATTTAAATTCAGTGAAAACATTAAAACAGGCATAAATTGGACAAAGATCTCTGTGGAAAACTTAAACACAGGAAAACTAGTATCAATTACCGCTAAAACAATAAGAAACAATATATTATACATCCAAACTGTTAATAGATTATCTGGTGATTGGTACCAAGTATACATTCTCGCAGGTGCAATTAAAGACTATGCTGGAAATAAAGGACAAAATGCATACTTCTACTTCAGAACATAATATAAAATAAATAGATTTTTTTCTTTTTTCTTATTTTTTTAATTTAATAAAATTGGTCAAATAAAATTAATCCATTCTATTAATCATATACAAGATATTATGAACTGAAAAGACCATCTAAATCCGAATATTTAATAGAATATTCTATTATTGCTATTCTAAGTTAGATTTATTGTAGTCAATTATTTTGGACACTCTAAACAATAACTATTATAGTATCGGATGATTTTTGGAGTTGTGCTTTTATAATATCACTTAATCATCACAAAGAATGGGATTATTAAATTAACAGCATAATTTGGGGAAAATAATTTATTTAACTTATCTTTTTATTAAAACCCCAATGATTCCACCTATAGCACCTATGATTCCACCAATAATAATCGCAAATATGAGTACTGTAATTATTGCCATCAATCCAGCTGAAACTACATCGGCTGCATATGGTGCACCTAATCCAAATAAACTAATTATCAGTACAATTACTGCGGCAACGATACCAACTAGCATTCCATGGATAACTCCATTCATGTAGTCTCTGTCTACCGAGTAACCCACATATATACTTCCTATTAAATATCCAAATATGTCTCCCCATGACGTTAAAATTCCGAGGATCTCACCAAGTATTATGGCTATTACTAGTCCAATAATTAATGGTGTCCATTTTACTTCGACCATTTTATCACCCCATTAAGACAATTAACTATATTATCTTCTAGATAGTTAATATTTATTTTTATATTATAAGGAAGATTTAGGAGAACTTTAAATAAAAAATCGTTATTAAGTATAAATCGTTTAATAATTGTACACTTTTTTTAAAATAAATTATAANNTAAATTATAATTTAACACTTTTTTTTCTCTATTTAAAATATTAATTAAGAAAATTTACTACTGTCATCTAATAATAATACACTAATCATAAAAACAATAAGAAGCAGATTACACAACGACAAATACATCATATACATACTAAAAGTGCATTTAAAGAATTAACTGGAAACCTAACAGCAACATACATAATTCCATTTAAAACAGGATAAAAAGGGATATATATTTTCTTTACTTTTTTCTATTTTTTAAATTAAAAAATATGCTATTTCTGTGTTTCAGTTAGCCATATGTAAAGATCCATAGTTTGTTTCATTTCATAGGTTTACAAAAATTGGATTTGGGCGTCTCCTTATTTTGTTCCGATTCCATATAAAAATTATTCTAGTAATGATAACATTATCGTTTTAAGGCACACGTCATGCAGTGTGCTCCACCGTACCCGCCAGTAAGATTTATCAAGTTCAGTGGATAAGCATCAATATCATGCTGATATATCTCCTTTTTATGCGGGAAAAACTGACCTTCACCGTGTAAAAATGCGTAGTCCTTTTTGACTTGTTTTAAAAGTTCACCATATGTTTCTGGATCTACTGATGCCTTCTTTATGAGGTTGTTAATTACACCCTTTACTAAACGGTCTACTTCTACAGAAATAATGGTTCCATTTTTAACACATAAAAAATTTGATGCGTATGCTAAAAATTCCAATGTTGTGATATCTATAATTTCAAAACCTTTAGATACAATATAATCGTGCAGATTTGTATGCTTGTTGATTTTGCTGTATTCTCCAAGCCCCTCCTTCTGATATATTTCAACCTCAGCATTTTTTAAAAGTATATCACACCCTACAACTACACCATCTGAAGCAACATTGAAGTAGGTATCTAAATGCATATTCATCATATAATCAGTTTTACCCGAAGGTAAAAGTGGATGTGTTGGTTGGTGAACAATAGCCACTTCACTGTAACCTACACCATTTTTTAGTATCTGTTCCACACCCGCCATGTTAGTTCTATCTCCAATACCTATCAGAGCAAATTCATCCATTGGTATGAAATCACCGCCCTCAAAGGTACCAGGATTTTTAACTTCACATGTTACTGGTATTTTAAGACAGTCCCACAGAAATTTAGTTATCTCCGGTTCCCTCATTCTTTGTGGTTTAGACATTCTTGAAAGTATCATGCCCCTATCTGTGACAGCTTGTTGATCCCGCATAAAATATAGATTTGAAAGTGGTTCATTTTCTGTTACATGGAGCTGGATCATTCGAGTACCAACACCCGATTCAAATTTTACAGTTGGATTTAGAAGTAATGAATTGAAGTAATAATTCGAATCTAATATATCTCTATTTTTTTCTGACTCATATTTAGCATATTTAACTTCATAAATATCTCCAGTATACGATATTTTTTCATTAGCCATACCTATTAGTTTTTCTCGAATCATAGGGGATTCATCTGCTAAATTTAGTAGCTTTTCTTTCAATGTTATTATCTTAATCTTAAATTCATGTTTTAGAATATATCTTAGGATTTCATGTTCTTTGATTGCTTTTTCCATGCTGAAGGATCTTTCATAGAGTGATGCAAATGGATCAAGAAGTCCAAAGTACATTTCTATTCCTGGTGAATGTACAGTTACCCTTCTGAGCGTATCCCATTCCGCATTTATCTTGGCTTTCATGAATTTTTACCTTAAAGTTTTCAAATTATATAGTTTTAATAATAATCTAACTTCTTTCATCTTAATACATCTTTATACGGCATAAATTATATAGTTGATGTTTCATATAATAATATAATAAAATTAGAATTAAAGTGTAAATATTTTTTTGTGGGGGTTGTAATAATGATTCCTGAATTGATTAATAGACTCTATGAAACAGATATAATTTCAAAAAACGATTTAAACAACCTTAGTCCATTAAAAAAGGATTATGATAGTAAGTTTGGAAATTTTCTGGTGGATAACAACTACTTAACAAAAAATGATCTGAAAAGGTTTTCAAAAGAAAACCAAGATTATTTATTTGTATTATTTAATGAATGGTTAACTAATCATTCAACAATTCCAGATGCTATAATATGGCGTGAAAAACCATCCAAGGAAAATCCTAATGGTATTCCATTTGCCTATAAGTTGTGGGGACAAGATAAAAAGAGCGAATTATCAATAAAATTTTGGAATACATTATTTGATATTTTACCCGGTCTAAATGAAGCACCTGATTGTTCCATAAATTTAGCTGATGATGGAACAGTATACTCAACAGATCTTAAACCTGAAGATGCTTGGAAGTATTATATCACCTATGTAGCCCATTCAATCAGAGTTGAAATAGATAGATTGGTTCACTGGTCAATTTTAAGATATGATCCAGGTCAGCTGGAATATTTATACGATAGCCGTAGCTTTTTTGAATATTTTGAAGACAATGAGATTTATTCAATCTTAAGATACGATAAATCCCGTTTCAGTCATGGTTCTGTTACAGTAGGTGATCCAGTTAGGATATATGATTTTATTGACAATAAAAAACTCGTAGGCATGACAAGATGGGGAACTATTGGAAGATTTTTAGGATGGTGTAGAGACGAACTCGTACATTTTAAGGGTGAAAATAAACCTGAAGATTACGAGAAATATTGGCAATATGAAGGTTATCCTCCTGTTGAAAGAATTCTTAATGGTACAGAAGTTCCAGATACTGGAATTGAACATTATACTGCAGGATGTTTTGGAACAACCGGATTAATGCGTAATGTTCTTAGGACAATTAACATTCCTGTACTTTTAGAGGAAAGATGCGGTCATGCAATGCCACACTTTGTATATGATAAAACGCATGAATTTTACCTTTCACATGGAGACGATCCGTACAACAGTCTTTATAAACACAGCACACCCAAATTCATACCATTAGAACTTATAATTAGTCATGAGAAATTTGATGAATGGTTTAATAAAAATTTATCCAATGAAACTATCTGTAACAACATTGGGAGACATGCACTCGAATTAGCTGTTGAATACATTCCAAAGGGAATCTTAAAAATATATTGTGACGATATTTCCAAGGGAAAATCTCCTGAAGAGGGAAGGATTTACAATGAAATATTCCGAGAACATATATCCCCGTCAGAATTAAAGCTATTTGGATTTTGGGATAGATTAAAAAATAAGACAGAATCCATGGGCGGATGTGAATACATCCAAAGCCTTGAATAGATGTATAAAAACTAAGATTTTTAGAGGTGTATATTTTATGACCAAATTTGATGAACTAAACAAAATCTATACCAGTGCAGAAAAAGATTTCAAAGATTACAGATGGACAAGTATAGAATTTGCTGTAAAGCTTGGTAAAGGACTAGCTAACTATCTTGGATGTGACTATGAAGAAATACAATATTATCAACCTCCTGATAAGGAAGGTAAATCCATTGAAGCACATCCACGTGATGCTCTTTTAATTGATACCGACACATCATGGCACTATGCAATGGGATTAAATCTATATGTGGAAAATAACAGAGATAACCCTGCAATGACTTATATATTTGATTTGGCAATGAAAAAAGATAAAGATAGCTTTGATATTAGATTACTGAAAGAGAAAAAGGAATTCAAAATAGATCTTAATAATCCAGAAGATTTAAACACATTTTATGAATTTATATATAACACTATTAAGAACAGATTTGAGGAAGAACTCACAAAATTTTTAAGCAACAAATCACGCGAACACTTCCCAGAATACGGTTAAATAATTGGGCAACGAATACATTAAAACAGAAGGGATGATATTTGCAAAATAAAAATGATTTAAAGGAATTAGATCATAATTTAATAGATCTAAACAAATAAAGGGCAAGAAATTAGCAATTTTGAAACAAAAAATTTAAAACCTCTGAAGCAATTTTCACTCACCTTTAAATCATCAACTATTATTTCTTGATTTGAAAGTTCTTTTGTGCTTTTTTTTCCAGCATCTTCATAGCAATGTGCACATTTAAAATTACATGCATTAGTAATATTCCAAACAACTTGAAATGGCAAACTTGGAACGAAAGCTTTCAAACACCGAATGTTCCAATGCCATTAATTACACTGCTTAATCCCCGAATCCAATATGGATCTTTCATCAGTTCTTCTAGTTCTTTTGGGTTGTTTCAAAGCTTTTTACTCCTCTTTTGATGATAAATGACAGTACCCTTGATAATGTTATCATCTTATACCTGCAGTTTCATGTTTTCCAAATAAAAATTCTAATCCCTTTCCAATCTGTTTCCTATATCTTCACAGTATTCAAAAGTTCTGCTTAGAATAAATTTTGATAATGGATTATTAGCCACACCCTTAAATGAATTGATCATGTCCCCTATATTCAAATCATCCATATCTAACTTATTTTCTAATTCATCATTGTCCATGTATTTTCCACCCTACCATGATTGATATCAAAGAAAAAAACTTTACAAACTCTTATTAAATATTTATAAATAAGCCTAATACACCCTATTACATATTAGAATAGTATAATTATTATATTTTGTTAATAAACATAAAATTTATTCTATATTATGCTTAGAATTTGTGTAATGGAAAAGAATTTAGCTTGTAAAACAAAAATCACTTTATGGATCTGAGTGGAAATAGTCGAATATTGTTTTTACTTTTTGTTGGTGTATTCATGGGTTCCCTAGATATTGGGATCGTTGGACCAGCACTACCATCTATCCAAACATATTTCATTGTAAATGAACGTGCATTATCATGGGTTTTTACCATATATATCCTATTTTTTATGATTGGAACTCCATTGATGGCGAAACTTTCTGATATTTACGGTCGTAAATCTATTTATATTTTAGATATTTTACTCTTTGCAGTAGGTTCATTAATTACCATCACATCATTTTCATTTGAAATGTTACTTTTAGGCCGGGCTGTTCAAGGTATTGGTGCTGGTGGAATATTCCCTGTGGCTAATGCATTTATTGGTGATATATTTGCACCAGAAAAAAGAGGAAGCGCTCTTGGAATATTGAGTTCTGTCTGGGGTTTATCGAGTGTTTTAGGTCCAGTTTTAGGGGGATTATTATTGAACTATAGTTGGCAATTGTTATTCATTATCAACCTGCCAATAGCCGCTGGAGTTCTTATAGGAAGTATTTATATACTCCCAAAATCTGTTAAAAATCGTAAAATTCTATTTGATTGGTACGGGTTAATTGTTTTGGGAATTTTGGTAGTTTCTTTAGCCTATGGTTTAAACCAAATAGACACAAATCACTTTTTAAATAGTATATCCTCACTTGATGTATTGCCGTTTCTAGCACTCAGTTTATTACTGGTACCAGTATTGTGGAAAGTGGAGAAGCATGCGAGTGATCCGCTGATTCAAGTTGAATTGTTTAAGAATCGGGAAGTAAAACTCATCAGCAGCATTTCAATTGGAACGGGATTGATACAGGCATCAACAGTATTTGTACCAGCATTTGTTATAGTTGCATTATCCTTCAGCACAGCAAATGCCAGTCTGATGTTGATGCCAATAGTCGCAACCATGGCAGTGGGAGCCCCTATAATTGGAAAACTACTGGATAGATTTGGTTCAAGAAATATAATGATAGCCGGTGCAATAACTATGATGGTAGGGCTTTTCATCATGGGAATGTATCCTAGATCATTTTATCTATTCATATTAGCAGGAATCCTAATTGGTGTAGGGATGAGCACAGCAATAGGATCTCCTCCACGTTATATTATGCTGATAGAAAGTCCTCCCAAGGAAAGGGCATCTGGCCAAGCATTGATAAATATATTAACAAGTGTAGGCCAACTAATGGGCGGTGCACTAATAGGTGCTGTGATAGGATCATATGCAGGTAAAATTGGTGGATATGAACTAGCATATCTATGCATAGGATTTGTAGCCATTGCCATGACATTCTTAGCCATAGGACTTAAAAATAAACAAGAACAGCTTAAAACCATGAAATTATCATTTAAACCAGAATAAAAATATTGATTTGTTTGACTTACGTGGAAATATTATTTTAATTGAACAAAAATTTCCAATAAAAAGTATATTTAATTTTACAATACGATCTCTTGCATTCCAGTTTTATTGAAAATATGGTCAGATTACATATTTACTTGGAATTTTTCTAATTTCGAAAATTTAATTTGTAATATATTACATAATATAATTGAGGTGTTCAAATGCTTTCGAAAATACCAATTGATATTGAGAAAATAAAAAAGGATGATTTGGATAAGGAAATACTCCGCGCAGCTATTATTGGAGAACTTGATGCAATAAACCTCTACGAAGAATTTGCAAACATGACAGAAAACACGGATCTTAAATCAGTTCTTATGGATATTGCTGGAGAAGAAAAAACACATGTTGGCGAATTACAAACAATGCTCCTTAGACTGGATAATGAACAGGAAATCGAATTAGGTAAGGGTAAAAAAGAAGTTGAAGAATTAACTGGAAAAAAATAAAATACTTACCCTCAGAAAATCCGATGATTTTTAATGTTTAAAATCATCAATTCTTCCAAATTTTTTTTCTATTTAGTATTATTTTGTCAGAATAAATCCCAATTTATCTATTGGTAATATAAAATATAGGTCATCTAAAGTAATTATAGATATAAAACTAGATTATATAGATTTAATCCTATTCTTTTTATAATTATATGATATGTTTAAGAGAATTATTATAAATTATAATAGGAGGTAAGGGCAGGGATTCGTTGAGATAAGGAACAGATGTGATAAATTAAATATTCAAAAGGTGATCTTTTATTCCCTACCCTTTTATATTATATTTTCATAGGTCTTATTTGAAATTTTAGAATAAATTTCATATAATTAAAATAATGAGTAGAGGGCAGTTCTTTCACTTGTGGGTTAACAACATCTAGAGTTGGTAAAAAAAAGAGGTGAACTAATCGTTTCCACTCCACATTATATTCTTTTTTTAAAAATTATTCAAATTTTGGAATTCAAAAGATTCGATATTTACATTAATTTAAAAAATATCATATTCCTGTTAATCTTTTATCAAATTATTGTTCATCAATTAACTCTATTGATCATTACCACAACAAAATTTATTTTTAATATAGAATCTTAAATTTAATTGTAGATTAATTTCTTTTAGTATTAATCATTTCAATAAGTTTATTTTTATCTTTAACCCCAAATTTGATTGTGTAATGTGTTGTGGAGGTATAATTTAAATCATCAATTGGAGTAATTGATTTTATAAAATTAACAGGATATTCATCTTTTTTATTAAATTTTCAGGATGGCATATGTTTAAATAAAACCATTTAGCATCTGGTTCATATTCAAATTTTGCTGAAATGGAATTTGTTTGATTTATTAATTGGACATTTTCTTTAAAGTTATCATTGAATACTTACTTTTATTTCTTCAAATATTCTATCCTCCATTTTTTATCACCTACTGATAATTTATTTTTTTCATCAGATAACTAGCAGTTTAAATTATACTCAAAAAATTTATAAATTTTCAATGCTATAAAGTATAATAAAGATGTAATAAGTTGAAAAATAAATTAATATTTAAGAGTTTTAGTAGAACTTCTATGGAGGGAAAATAAACGAACAGAATCATATACTATCTGATTGTTATAATCTTCATAATTCTGGTATTAAGATTATTAGGACTTTTATAAGGTTAAATGAATAATTTTTGACGATTGGATTAAAGTATGATGTGATATAAACATTAAATAAATAAATAGTGATAATTATAAATTTATCTTAAATTCATAGGAGGAACATATTTTATGGATGTATTAATAGATTATCATAAAGATGTGCAAGGAAAAGAGGTAATAGACAGGTTAGGTAATGTCCTTGGTAAAGTTAATAACATATCATGGGACAAATCAACTAAAGAGATAAAATTTTTTGAGATAGGTACAGGCGGAATAATGGAAATGCTAGGCAGGGGAGAGAAGAAAATTTTACCCTTCGATATTATAGAAACTATTGGAGACAAAATATTAATAAAAACAGAAAACACAGAGTTTACAAACTATGATATTTCTAATATTAAGAAAGTTGCAGTTGTTAAAGACAGTTCCAAGGATAAAGATATTCCTGTAGTTGTGAACAAATCAGAGGATAAAAATCATTCTATTGTTACACATACCTCCAGAATAAAGGATATTTCTAAGATTAAAGATTTTTCTATGAAGAAGGATACAAATAATGTTGAGAATGTTGAAAAGAATGATAACAACACAGATATCGATGATATTGAAGACACAATTGAAGATTTTAGAATAAGAAACAGCTTTTAATTTAAATTTTTTTTTGTTAATATTTTTTTAAATAAAAATTTGGAAAAAAATAGAAAAGAAAAATTAAGATAGCTCTTTTACAGCTAACTCAATATCAGATGCATAAACAGTCACTCTACCAGCATTTGTTTATGATGATCTAAATATGGGAGAATTTGATGAAAATGTCTAAAATTATTCCATGTCCAAACTGTGGATCCCCGAAAAAGTTAAATATACAATCCTAATACCCAGGTATGGGAAAGTTCATGGAAATGTTCAAAATGTGGTTACCAAGGCCCTGTTGTAATTGAAGAGGGTAATTTAGAAAAACAAATTAAAACCCTTAAAAAATGGATAAATTGCATAAAAAAAAACATTTAAATGAAAATTAATGTAAAATAGGCAGTTATATGGACTTAATAGTAAAAATGTGAAATAATAAATGATTTAAAAAAAGTTTTGGAAAATTAAACTTGATGATTAATATTTTGAGTATTAAAAGTGTATACCCAAACTTGGTTATTTTCCTTTAGTCCATTACCATGTTGTTGTTTTAATTAATTCTACTAATTCTAAAGATTCTTCGTCTAAATATTTTAATAATTCATCTACAGGTTGTTTAAACCAGTTATCAAGGTCATTAACTTGCTCTTGGTTTAAATCATAGTGATTATTTAAAAAGGTGTAGTGTAAAGGAATTAGATCTTTTATTGTTTTGTTACTCTTTAAAAAAATAGGGTCTTCTAATTGTGACAGAATAAAATCCGTGTTTAAATCCTGTAATAATGGTTTGGCTGATAAATTTATAAATTCCATTCTTAGACCTTTTGGTGTTGTTCTAACTCTAATGTCAATCATAATGATTCCCCTGATTATTATATTTTATCATATAATTATAACATATCCTTTAATCAATTAAATATTAACTAAATACTTACTTAATTGTTTATAGTCTTAATCAGTTCTACATGTTGTATTTATATTGATAATTTAAGACCACAAATGAATAATTTTGTACTTTAAATTTATAATTTATTAACTTATTTATCTGTTTTGAGGATAATAAATAATTCTTCTATCCATCCCATTATCATTACTCCATTTGTTATAGGTTATGGTATTAATAGAATAATATTTTGATTTGTGGATATAGAGGTTTTTTTTTGAATTTTTTAGTAAATTTCAACCTTTATATATAGCTGAATAGAAGAGTTAATCCAATATGCTGATCAAAGATAAAACAAACAGAACATAATATTTTGTAGTGATAAAATGGATGAAGAAATAAAAAAAAGATTTCCAAAAGAATTTAGCATATTCGAAGTTAATAATTCATTAATACAAGAACCAACAGGTCTAAATGATATTTGTGCACCATTAGGGATAGGATTGCCAGATACATATAAAAGAATGGAAAAAGAGAGATATTCCTTCCCAAAAATTGAAGATATACAGAAACGTATAGATATCCTAAAAACAAATGAAAATGTTGATCATGACCTCATTGAACTTTTAGAGGAAATGAAAAAAGCTTCAGAGGTTCAAATCAGAGTAGACTCTGACCCTATGGAAGAGATCAAAGATTTTAAAAGTATTGAGGATATTGTAAGAACTGAACAAGATTCTTTTATAAAAGGAATTAGACAAACATTATCTAAAGAATCTATACAGATAATTAATAGAGAAATCGAATTAAATCCGGTAATATTTAGATCAAAATATCCGGAATTATTTGATTATATGATAACACTTAAAGATTAATAAAATATTTTTTTTAAATTTTTATTTAAATAATAAAATATATTAAATTGTCCATACTGTGCCATATTTCGCTAATAAAAACGGTTAATTAAAAAAAAAGAAGATAAGATAGGTTAATTTAGATTTCAGCTCTTTTTATATTATTTATGCTACTTTGCTTACTTTTCCAGTAACCAGATCTTTTCGGTATATATAGAAGTTACCTGCTGCATTTTCCTGTGACCAGACAATTGTATTACCCGAAATAATTGGATTGAACTGTACTTGGTTAGTTGAATAGACCTTACTAGTCACTCCAGTAGCTATATTTTTCACATATGCAATACCATCAAGTCCACCTTGTTGCCAAACCACCTTGTTTCCATATAAAGATGGAGTCCACTGTTCATCATCTGATGGGTATACTTTGCTTACAGTTCCAGTGTTTAGGTCTTTGATGTAGATAAGGAAGTTTGCATCAGAATCCTGTTGCCAGACAACTTTTGTACCGGATATACTGGGATAATATAAACCATATTTTGTTGATACCACCTGGCTAAATGTTCCGGTTAAAATATTTTTCTCAACAATTGTGTTGACACTTTTTGTGCTTTCTATCCATACAACCCTTGTACCGTCTATTGAGGGATTATATTGGTCTGATGACGATACTTTTAGCTTTCCAACATATCCACTAGCAATATTTTTCTCATAGATGGCTCCTTTAGTTCCATCGTATTGACTCCAAACAATTCGTGTACCTGAAATTTTAGGATCGTACTGATTTTGAGTTGATGCATGTACTATACTAACTAATCCGGACAATACATTTTTCATATATATATTTGCGATGCCCTTTGAAGACAGTTGTTCCCAGACAATTCGTGTACCTGAAATAGCTGGAGCATATTGATCATAGTTGGAAGCATAAACTTTACCAACAAATCCGGATGCTATATTTTTCTCATAAATAGCTGAATGGTTATGTGAATCTTTCTGTACCCACACAATTCTACTTCCACTTACAGCAGGATTATTTTGATTAACTGTTGCAGCCACCGTCGCATTAAGCTTAGCTACTACTGTATGGTTGATCTGTACTGTTGCAGCAGATGCTGTTCCTGCTCCAATAAAACAAAAAAGACATAATATTGCTGTTAATAATATTATTTTACTCTGCAAATTTTTAACCTCCAAATTTCACTTTTTTAATTAAAAATTTAATTCAAATACCATGTTTTCCTAATAAAAAACTTAAATTGATTATTAACTTAAATTTTATAGTTATTAAGTACTTTGAAATAATCCTAATAAATTGTATATTAATATTCTTTACATAACCAGATATTAGCTTAAAAAAATGAATTAAAAGAATTTCAGGTGTTTGATTTATAAATATTGTTCTAAAGCATAATCTTAAGATTTGAATCGTGAATAAAAAAAAATACAATTTTTATTTATTAAACCAAATGTCTATTTAACTAAAAATAAAATAATATTAATGTACAATTAAACATAAGCCATAAAAAAATGGTCCAAAAGATAAATACCTAAAAAAAATTGATAAGCTCATAATAGCCGCTGAGGATGCTCTCAAGCAGGGTCTCGAAGTATGGTTATCTCCAACTGTGTATCTGAAGATCTCGATTTATTATCTCTGGATCAAATATTGGCCGCCAGTTACCGCTCATCACTCTCCTAACATCATAAGTAACTCCTTTTCGTTTAATCATTTAGTTCTACCTCCTCTTATTCTTAGCTTGAAAGTAGAAAAACTATTCCTAAAGTACAGGTTATTAAAGGACGAAATAGTTTTAATGTTAATATGTACATCCAGAAAGAGTAGTTGCTATCAAAGCAAGAGAAAATCCTAAAATGGAAATTATTCCTATCCCGTCTATTTGACGATGGACACGTCTAGAATTAGGGATGGTTTTTAGATAATTCAACTATGGATTATATATAATTTAAATTTATTGTTAAACAAATATTGCTAGTTCAACAAGATTTAGAACTACCTTTAATTCCCGCATAAACTGCGAATTCGAAACATTTGAAATAGCAATCCACATCACTGTATCCTATCTCTTTCAACCAGTCGCATTGAGTTGTAACTGGTAGGAGTATATTTTCTAATTGATCTGGTCGATTCAAATGTTCTTCCATTAACTCGGTTTTATTCTGGTTTTTACCTTCCTTCTCTAATTTTGTATGTTGTGTATCAACAATAAGTTCGTTGAAAAGAGAATTTCCAAATTTAGATGTGCTTGCAACATGTTCCATGTTTATGAATATTCCATCGGGTTTTAATATGTTAAATATTTCTTCAAACAATTCGTATTTCCTTCCGTTTTTCAGATGGTGAATTGCATAACCACTTACAACCACTTCAGGTTTATTAGTAACAGTATCTTGCCAATTACTGTTTGATAAATCGGATTGAATAATTTTCTGATTATTGAAATGTTTCATCCTAATTTTCGCAGCATCAAGCATACTAGGTGAATAATCGAGCAATAATCCATTCGCATCAGAATATTTATTTAGTATAGTATTTGCAAGAATTCCATCCCCACAACCTAGGTCGATAAAATTATTGACAGTTGATTGGGATTTTGAAATTAAACGGAGCAATATATCATGTTGTTCTGTTTGAAAAGGTCTTGCTTCTCTTGTTTTTGATAAAAAATTATCAACAATTGAGGGGTTCTTCCAAGCATTCATTTATTCACCTTTTATTTTCTATTTGAATTTAAATTCTAATTTTCTATTCATATATAAAGTTCAAGTATATGGATTTATGGGTATCTGTTCTATCTATAAACTTCGATGAAATAATTTAATTAATGCCTGTAATTTAGATTGATTACCAAAATTAAAGATATACAATATTATATTATAACAATATACTGAAATGTAGTACAATATAATATCTTTTTTTAAATTTATGATGGAAGTATTTAAATGGTATCAATTCTGTAATTATTCACAATCTTAAATTTTATTAAATTTTGACATGGGAGGCAGAATAATGAACTGGAAATTATTATTACCAGCATTATTGATGTTAGATATAGCATTAATTATGAATTTTGGCGGTGTAGCAGCAGCCAACTCAACAAATACAAGTTTAAATTCCAATAATTCCACTTTAGATCAACTCAACAAAACACATCAACTACAACATTAAAGACTGCAACAACAAGTATGTTATCAACACCGATAAAATCAAGTGGAACAACATCAGTTAACACATATGGTTTATCATAAGCTCAAATTAAGGATGGTCTCAACAGGGTACAAAATTTCTATGTTAATAACGATAGATTACCAAATTATGTAAGTTATGGTACTACAGAAATACCTATAGTAACCTTCCAGGAAATCTTATCTTCGCAAGGATTAAAAATAGATACATGGGTTACTGTTAAAAATTTAGTATATTACTATCAAACAACAAGTTACACATGCGGTCCGTCTTCATTGAAGATGGTTTTATCAAATTACGGAATGAATCTCAGCGAGATGGGACTGGCATCTTATGGAGATTCAAACTCTGAAATCAGTACCACAAATGCTGGTATGTTAAATGCAGTTAAAGATGTGAATCTAAAGTACGGAACCAAATTTACTGCATGGGATTCGAGTTTTACTTCGGTGGGTTGGACAGGTCTTGAAAAATATATAGCAAATAACGAACCTGTAATTTTACATATAAAATCATTTTTAGATGCTGATTCCGAACATTATGTGGTTTTAACAGGAATAAATTTCAGATCAGGACTTGCACAGATAGCAGATCCATCTTATGGTTCAGAACTATATCCTTAAGTGCTTTAGAATGCCGAATTAATTGGATTTCTTCAACTGGACGAAGTTCAACACCCTTGATATTTGTAACCTAAAAACCTAACTTACAAAAATTCTTACTAAATTTTTTTTATTTATATGTTGATTTAAATGGTGTCCCTTAATTATTTACGTTTTTAAAAACTTTCAAGTACATCTAATAACAGAACATGACCTGATTATAGTTAAATACGTAACCTTTT
>PLTK01000042.1 GCA_003164415.1 Methanobacterium sp.
CTAAGCCTATGACAATGGAAGAACTTGAAGAGATGGTATTAAAATACGGCTTAACAGATTGATAGAGATTTTAAATAATATAATATCAAAAAGGGATGGTGAATTATTTGAAAATGATAAGAGCTATTATAAGGCCAGAAAAAGTTGAAGAAGTGGTTGATTCATTAGATGAAGCAGGATACGTAGCATTAACCAAGATGGACATTATAGGAAGAGGTAAACAGAAGGGAATTCAACTAGAAAACATCTACTATGATGAAATACCCAAAACTATGCTGATGATAGTTGCAGAAGACGATCAAACTAGTAAGATAATGGAAATAGTTGCAGAGTCGTCATTTACAGGCAATTTTGGAGATGGGAAGATATTTGTTAGTCCTGTAGATGAGGCTTACACTGTTAGAACTAGGAGTAGTACCCTATAATTTATGAAAATTAAATTTATGGATTGTTGATCTCATGAAAGAAATAACGGCTATAATACGTCCTAAAAATATTACGAAAACGAAAGAAATATTGGATGCTTTAGGGTTCCCTGCAATGAATGCAGTTAGAGTAATGGGGAGAGGTAAACAGAAGGCAATCCTGAACGAGGTGAGCTTTAAAGTAGACAAAACTGAACTCCTTGAAATGGAAGGAACAATGCGTTACATTCCAAAAAGGATGATTAGTCTGGTTGTACCCGATGAAGATGTTTCATTAGTTGTAGAAGCTATAATGAAGGTGAACCACACCGGTCAGATAGGTGACGGTAAAATATTTGTAAGTCCAATAGAAAAAGCCCTCAGGGTGAGGACAATGGAAAAAGGGGATTCAGCAATCACATGAAACATATTAAAAAGTCCATATATGTGTCTATTACTTTTATAAAATTGAATAAATGTTTGAAATCAAAAAATTAAGCTGTATTAAACAGTATAATAATTAAACTTATTTAGGAGAATTAAAATGCCTTACAAACTTTTAGAAGTCGATAAAGAAATTCCTGAAAGGAAAAATCATGTATATGTAAAGCACTGCTCCGATCCTGAAGATCATATACCCAACTGCAACACTAAAACAATACCAGGATCTATGTCGGAGAGGGGTTGTGCATTTGCAGGAGTGAAAGGAGTTATAACTGGTGCTATAAAAGATGTAATACATGTAGTCCATTCTCCTATTGGATGCACAAGCTATGGTTATGGAACGAAAAGATATCCAACATCTCCTGATCTTCCAAATGGTGAAAAATTTCCTATTGAAAATTTTAACTTAAAGTATATTTTAGGTACAGATCTTCAAGAATCTGACGTTGTTTTCGGTGGAATAAAAAAATTAAGACAATCAATAATTGAAGCTCACAAAGAATTTCCTGAAGCTAATGCAATATATACCTATTCAACATGCACTGTAGGTTTAATAGGGGATGATATGGATGCTATAGCCAAAGAATTAACAGAAGAACTTGGAAAAAAGGTTGTTGCATTCAATGCACCGGGATTTTGTGGGCCCAGCCAATCGAAGGGACATCATGTTGGAAATCTCACATTATTTGAAAATCTGGTGGGTACCAAGGAACCACCATCAACAACACCGTACGATGTAAACTTGATAGGAGAGTACAATATTGATGGAGACCTCTGGGTAATTAAAGAGTACTTGGACGAAATGGGAATAAACCTTTTAAGTAAATTTACCGGTGATTGTAGTCATGATGAAATATGCTGGATGCACAGGGCTAAACTGAGCCTTGTAAGATGCCAAAGGTCTGCAACCTATATTGCAGACCTTATAGAAGAAAAATATGGTGTTCCATATATCAAAGTGGATTTTTTCAGTACCAAATACTGTTCTGAAAACCTTAGAACAATAGGTAAATATTTTGGACTAGAAAAAGAAGCTGAAAAAGTAATTGAAGAACGAATGGCAAAAGTAGGGCCTGAACTAGAATTTTATAAAGATAAACTCCAAGGAAAGAGAGTTTTCATATTTTCTGGAGGACCTAAAAGCTATCACCTATCAAAACCACTTGAAGAAGAACTTGGAATGGAAACAGTTGCTGTTGCATCACAATTTGAACATAAAGACGGCTACAAAAAGATGAAAGACAGGGTAAATGATGGAACTATTATACTGGATGATCCCAACTCTTTAGAATTCGAAGAGATAATCGAAGAATATAAACCTGATCTGATATTGGCTGGAGTTAAAGAGAAATATTTAGCTCACAAATTAGGAGTACCGTGTATATTAATCCATTCATATGAAAATGGACCGTACATGGGATTTGAAGGATTTGTGAACCTTGCAAAGGACATGTATTCATATATTTATAATCCTGTATGGAGAATGTTGGAGTTTGAGGATGAACCAACAGAATATGGGGTTGAAAAAGGACTTGATAAGCAATTAAATTGTGATGGATTAAAAGAGGACTTAGAATCCAAAGACCAGAATAAACAACCCGACGGGGAGGTGGCATAGATGAGTTGTATAAATGTTATAGAGAAGGAACGTAATGTTGTAATAAATCCACTTAAAACATGTCAGCCATTTGGGGCTATGTTTGCTGTTACTGGTATCAACAAAGGCTTTCCAATTGTACACGGATCCCAGGGATGTTCATCATTTGTTAGGTATGGGTTTGCACGACATTTTAGGGAACCTTCTGAAATTGCTGTTACATCTCTTCATGAGGATGCTGCAGTATTTGGGGGCAGAAAAAATCTTGTAGCAGGTATAGAAAATTTGGCTGTAAGATTCAAACCAGATTTAATTGGTGTAATTACAACCTGTTCTAGTGAGATCATAGGGGATGATGTTTACGGATTTGCAGAAACTGCCCGGGAAAACATTAGAAAGACGATGGGTGAAGATGCTCAAAAGATTGAGGTAGTACCTATAAGTACTCCAAGTTTTGTTGAATCCCATTATAAGGGGTATGATAACTCTATTAATGCTATTGTGAATCATCTTGCTCGTAAAGATGAACCTAATGAGAAAGTCAATATAATTCCAGGGATAGTTAATCCTGGAGATGTGAGGGAGCTAAAACATCTTTTATCAATGATGAATTTAGAAGGAATATTCCTTACTGATATTTCAGATCCGTTCGATGCACCACTAAGACCTTCTACAGTCACGACTAAGCCGTTCTATCCTAAGGGCGGTGTATCTGTTGATGAGATCAGAGATTCAGCCAACAGCCTAGGTACTGTGTCAATTTGTAAATATGCTGGTTCTGGGGCATTATCCCTTGAAAAAGAACATAATGTACCGGCAGAAATAGATTCACCACCTATAGGTCTTCAAAATACCGATCAATTTCTCAGAAACCTTAAAAAATTCACTGGTCACGACATTCCCGATGACCTACTTAATGAAAGGGGAATGCTTGTAGATTCAATGGCGGATAATGCTGCAAGGTATTTATTCGGCCGTAAAGTGGTAATATACGGGGATCCTGATCTTACAACCGGAATAGCCCGTTTTGTTGGAGAACTTGGAATGGAACCTGCCATGGTATGTACTGGTGTAAAAGGACCTGAATTTGCAAAGGACATGGATAAAATTGCTAAAGAAACAGGATGTAACATGGATGTGATGGTTGGTCAGGATCTCCGTGCAGTGGAAGTTTACCTTAAGGAAAATCCAGCCGATCTAATGATTGGGAACTCAGATGGTCGGTTAATATCACTAGATCTAGGAATACCCCTTATTAGAGTAGGATTTCCTGTTTATGATAGAGTAGGATATCAAAGACAACCAATAGTAGGTTACAGAGGTGGATTATATCTTATGGACCTAATCACTAACACCATACTTGAGAAATACTACGAACCAACTCACTGGAAACTCCAACAATAAAAAATAATTGTAAATTAATCTAGTTATTTAAGAAGTTTTGAAACAGTTTATTTGAGGTATAAAATGGAACCCATTATTGAAACATTTGAATCACGTAAAAAACACATGTGTATAAAAGGAGAGGGAATTTCCCTCCCAGTATGTGATAAAGCAAGCTTACCCGGTACAGTTACTCAGAGAACGTGTGTTTATGGTGGAGCAAGAATTGTTTTAATGCCAATCACAGATTCCATTCATTTAGTGCATGGGCCTATTGGTTGTGCTGCATGTACCTGGGATATTAGGGGAAGTAAATCATCACGCGGAGATTTATATAAAAAAGGATGCTCAACCGATCTTAAAGAAAAGGACATTGTTTTTGGAGGTGAAAAAAAATTATTTGAAACTGTAATTGAACTTAACAAGATTTACCACCCGGGCGCAATATTTGTCTATGCCACATGCGTTTCAGGAATAATTGGAGATGATATTAAAGCTGTTTGTAAAAAATCAGAAGAAATAACAGGATGTAGAGTAATACCGGTTCAATCTGAAGGTTATCAGGATCATAACAAGACTAAGGGACATTGGATAGGTGGAGATGCATTACTAGACTATGTAATTGGTACCAGGGAACCAGAAAAAACAACCCCCTTTGACATTAACATTGTTGGTGAATTTAATGTAGCTGGAGATCTATGGGGAATAAAGCCTTTAATTGAAGAAATGGGTATTAATATAATTAGTACGTTAACAGGTGATTCCCATGTAGATGAAATTGCTCAAGCTCATCGGGCTAAACTGAATATAGTTCAGTGTCAAAAATCTTCGAACTATGTAGCTAAAAAAATGGAAAAGAAATATGGAATACCCTTTATTAAGGTCAATTTCTTTGGTCTAGAACAAACTGTTAATTCATTAAGAGATATTGCAAATTTCTTTAAAGACCCTGATATGATGGAAAAAACTGAAAAAATAATACGGTCTGGGTTAAAAGAGGTAGAACATAAAACTGATGAATATAAAAAAAGATTGGATGGAAAGACCGTGGCGCTGTACGTTGGAGGTAACAAAGCATGGTCTCTTGTACGGGCTTTTGAGGAATTAGGCATGGATGTGATGATGTCCGGCACTAAAAATGGTATTAAAGAAGATTATGAACGAATTAAAGAAACTGTGAAAGACGGTACAATAATTGTGGATGATGCAAATTCAACTGAATTGGCAAGACTTCTCAAGAAATACAGGCCTAATTTGCTGATTTCAGGAGCTAAAGAGAAATACATATCATTAAAACTTGGAATTCCATTTTGTGACTTTAATCACGATCGAATATCTGCATTTGCAGGATTTAAAGGATTTGAAAGCTTTGCAAAGGAAGTTGATGCTTCAGTTTCAAGTCCAGTGTTTGAGTTGACTAGAAAAGGGTTGGGTAATTAAAATGCATCAAAATAAAAAATTTTCGGTTATAAATCCATCAAAAATGTGTCAGCCAATGGGAGCTGTCCAAGCCCTTTTAGGTGTAAATGATACAATGCCTCTTATTCATGGTTCTCAAGGTTGTGGTACTTATATGCGGTTCCAGCTAACTAGACACTTTCGAGAACCTATAGAAGTTGCATCAACTTCGATGAGTGAAAAAACGGTTATTTATGGTGGAGAATTTAATTTAATGAAGGCGCTTAAAAATGTGACTGAAAAACAGTCTCCTAGCATAATAGCTGTTACATCAAGCTGTCTTACTGAAACAATAGGGGAAGATATGGAGGGTATAATTGAAAAATTTAAAGAAGCAAATTTGGATCAAGATCTGCCAATAATCATCCCAATTTCCACTCCAAGTTATGTTGAATCACATGTAGAGGGATATAACCGAACGATAAAAGCGTTGGTGGAACATTTAGCAGTTAAATCAGTGGGAAATGAGAAAATAAACATAATTACTGGGAATATTTCACCTGCAGATGTTAGAGAAGTTAAAAATATATTAAGTGATCTAAACTGTGAAAATATCATATTAACAGATACCTCAAAAAATCTTGATGCACCATTATCTGAATCAGCATTAGATCTATACAAAGATGGAACAACCATTGAAGAGATCGAAGACACTGCCAACTCATTGGGTACCATTGCATTATCAAAACATATGGATTCAGCAGCAATTTACCTTGAGAAACAATTTGGAGTTAAATCAATATCTGGACCTCTTCCATTAGGAATTGAAAATACTGACAAATTTATAGGATCTGTTTGTAAACTAGGTGAATTAGAAGTTCCAGAAACAATAAAAAGGGATCGTGGAAGGCTAATAGATGCGATGGTTGATGCACATTCCTATAACTATCACAGAAAAGTGGCCATATTTGGAGATCCTGACTTTGTTTCGGGGATGACACGTTTCACATGTGAAATGGGAATGATACCATCGGTTGTATGCACGGGTACTAAAAGTAAAAGATTTATCGAAGATATCCAAATTATTTCAGATGAAAAAAAGGTTTCGCCTGTTATTTTGGCTGGTGGAGATCTCTATGATATGCACAGAGAAATTAAAGAAGTTGGAGCAGATATCTTAGTTGGAAACTCTTATGGTGCGAGTATGGCTAAAGAGGAAGATATTCCCCTATTTAGGGTGGGTTTCCCTATATTTGATAGATTAGGGGCTCAAAGAATATTCACATTAGGATATAAAGGGGGAATAAATTTTGTTGACCAGCTAACGAATACTATGCTTGACTATTACTATGATGAAGCAGGATACGAAGTGAGTGGAGATGAATCAGAAGAAACAATTTTTGAGGGATATTTCGCTGGGGAGGAGGTTTAAAATTGAAAATAGCTGTGGGATCAACTGATGGAAAAGTTATAGATTTACATTTTGGGGATGCAAATCATTTTTTAATTTATAAAATCGAAGATGGAAACAGTAAATTCCAAGAAATAAGAGAAAAAACTAATATACCTGTTAAAAATCACCAAGAACGTTGGGTTGCTTCTATAGATCTTATAAATGACTGTAAAGCTGTTCTTTGCACTAAAATTGGGAATGAACCAACTATTGAACTTAGAAAATTGGGAATAAAACCAATACAACTGGAATGTGATGTTAATGAAGCAGTTGAGGAATGTTCTAAACACCTATTGAATTAGTTAGATTATTAAATAACATAATATTTTTTTTGGAAATAGAATATTCTTAAAGAATATAATAATTGGTGTTAATTTGATTCTGGTAGATATAACCCTAGATCATGTTATGTAATGGTTCAAATTGTGGGCTTTAGACCTTAAAATATTAGTAGGTAAATTTATTTGAATATATACAGTTTTTAATTGCCCATATACCCCTATCTAGAAATATATAGGAACAGGATTAGGACTAGTAATCGCAAAAAATATTGTTAAAGAAGACTCTGGACACATATGGGTAGAATAAGTACTAGAAAAAGTACCTTCTACTTTATGATACCACGAATTTAAGTTATTGGGTGAATAAATTGGAGAATGGTTGGAAAAGATGGACTCAAAAAGAGATTAAATATTTAATTAAAAATTATCCACTTGAAGATATGGAAAAGATGGTAAATATTCTTGGAAGAAGTGAAATTGCTATTAATATTCGGGCTCATAATCTAAAACTTAGACGTGCAAGAGATAATAGTATTTTTAAACGTATCGAGAGTAGTCAAAGAAAATTGATGAATAATAATGTTCATGACTAAAATTATCTAAATATTTAATTTAAATGTTCTTTTTTTTTATATCCCATTATATTCTATGTATTTTAGGCATGTTTTTTTGTTTATGCTTTAAATAACTGATAAAATAAAAATAAATAATTTTTATTTTAATCTATATGTTCTTACAACACTCAAGGGAAACAAAATTATTGAATATCCATGGAAGAAATTTGATGTATTGCAAATGATTCATTTATCTCATGATAACTAAGTTTGATGATTCATTTCATAAAATAGTGTCTTTGAAGTNNATAAATAAACCTGTATTATTTTTTAGATATATTTCTGCTCCAGGATCTCCCATATCTTCTATAATTGCATTATGGCCACTTATGGTAGTTTTTTCGATGTTTTGGCCATTTATGGAAGTTTTCATCTCGTTTAGTTCTTTAGTTTCATTAGCTTCTCCTAAAGATATTGTTCCAATTGCATTTTTATTAGCAGGGTCACCATCGTATATTATAATAAATATGGAGGTATTATTTGATTTATCAACAAGATTAAGATCAGAGGAATAATTGAATTTTACAAATTGATTTTCAAAAACTTTATCCTTGGGAGCTGGACTCGTTACATGTACTATTAAAATAATTAACAAAAATGCAATTATTAAAATACCGAAAAATTCAATTTTTTTCATTTAACACCTGTTTCTTAATTTGATATATTAAAAATTTTTAGTTTATCCAAGCCATATAATGCTACCATTTTTTGTTTCATCTATTTGAAATGCGTTAGAATCACTGCCGGTTTTTGAAGGGTCGTCAAAGAATGAAACTTTAACTTCTGATGGGGTAGCTTTATTTTTCATATATGATACACCGTGTATGGTATATGATTGTTGTGCTTTAAGATTACTCTGATTCCAGATTAACTTTCTATCTGAAATTACTTTACCCGAAGCATCGTACCATGTAACATACATTGCCAAATATTTCGTGTTATACTGTGCAAATGCTGTTGCATTAATATACCAATAACCATTGGAAAGTTTACCTATACTATCAAGAGAAGCAGAAGCATTTTCTCGATAAACAGGGGTAGGATTAAATGAATCTAATAACAGACTCTCAAGATCTATAAACGGAAGTTC
>PLTK01000051.1:0-8714 GCA_003164415.1 Methanobacterium sp.
TATATAATTACAGATTAAAAGTAATAAAAATTTTTAAAATATTTTAGAATTTTTTTTAATGAATATATTAATTAAACCAAAAAAGGTTTACTTACAATTTTTTCAATACAAAAAAATACTCTCTAATACTACTTTGAAATAGTTTATTTATTGGTGTAGCTGAGCTTTCAACATTATTTGTTGTTTACTGGGCTGCTCAATGGCCAATACTTAACAACACAATTTCAGGAGCCAAAAATATTGATCCAGTACGTGTTAAAGTGGGTAGGGCTTCGGGTCTAGGAAAATTTGACATTTTTTGGAAAATTCAACTACCCGCTGCATTACCCACATTATTTACTGGCATACGCCTTGGAGTGATATTTGCCTTTTTAATACTATTGGGTGTGGAGATGATGGGGATGAGCTCTGGCAATGGATTAGGGTACTATATTATGGAAACACAAATGGCAGGTATGATTCCCCAGATGTGGGCAGCTATTGTTACATTGGCAATTCTTACCATTAGTATAAACTTAGCACTGTTACAAATAGAAAAAGATCTGACTAAATGGAAAAATGGTTTCTAATACTAATTATTTATATTTTTTATTCAAAAATAATATAATTATAATTCATTAACAGCATTTTCAATTCTTTCTAATGCCTCTTTAAGAATTGACCTAGGACATGCAATGTTCATTCTCATAAAACCGCTTCCAGATTCTCCAAAGATAAATCCATCCTCTAATCCTACTTTCGCTTCTTTTTTCATAAAGTTGCTTAGAGTTTGATTATCCATACCAAGAACTCTGCAGTCCAGCCATATTAGGTAGGTTCCTTCAGGGTCAACTACCCGAATACTTGCTATTTTATTTTGAGTGTATTGCTTTAGATAATCAAGGTTTTCCTGTAGATAATCTAAAACTTGTTCCAGCCACTCATCTCCATGGTTATAGGCTGCTTCAAGTGCAACATACCCAAAGAGATTGGGATTTGGTACAATACCTGATCTTGTGTTGATAAAATTATCACGCAGTTTTTTGTTGGGTATTATAATTGTTGAAACCTCCAAACCCGCAAGGTTAAATGTTTTACTGGGCGACATGCATACAATACTATTTTGTTCAAATTTCTTAGATATTGATGCAAAGGGGATATGTTTTTGGTCTTTAAAGAGAATTTCGCAGTGTATTTCATCGGATATTACTACTGCACCATTATTTATAGCTATTTCTCCCATCTTGATTATTTCATCCCGTTTCCATAGTCTACCAACTGGGTTGTGAGGGTTGCAGAATATGATGGATTTAATACGTCCTGCTTCTTGGAAAGATCGGGATTTAGAATGGAATTTTTCTTCAAGGCCTTTATAATCCATTTCATATCTATTATTATTCATTTTAAGGCCATTATTTACAATTTTACAACCGCTGTTAACAACCACTGGAAAAAATGGATGGTATGTTGGTTCTTGTAATATTACCTCATCACCAGGATGTGTAAGTGAACGCACTGCAACATGTAGGGCAGGAACTACACCTGGAGTAAATACTATCCATTCTGGCTTGATATCCCAGTTAAATTTACGTTTCATCCTCTCCACAACAGAGTTTAGTACACTGGTTCCAGCTTGACTGTAACCATAAAATGGGTGGTTAACACGTTTTTTAAGTGCATCTGTGATGGGTTTGGCAACTGGAAGATCCATGTCAGCTACCCAGAGTGGGATCAAATCTCTACTTCCAAATATAGGTTCCATCATATCCCATTTAAGACAATCTGTATTTCTTCGGTTGCATATTTGATCAAAATCGTATTTCACGCCTATAATCTCCAATCATTTTTTAACACTATGATAATATAAAATATTCACTATATTTTTTATAATAAGTATTAGATACTATTTATAACGATTGTTATATATTTTTTTGTAAAAGTTTACATAATATTTTGACTTTATTAAACTGGTTATTATTGAGAACATATATTCTAAATATTTCAAAATCCAAAAAATTCTATTTTATGGGATTTGTAGAAGACTAAAAATATTATAATTGTACTTTAAAGAAATAATTGGAAATATTTAGAATTCAGATGACTTATTTTAGTAGTAATATTATAACTATTTAACAATGATAATTTAGGAATATTTAACTTGAAAACAGAAAGTTAGGAGATTATATATGGAAATAGGATTATTAGAATATAAAAATAAAGTTTTAAGGGCAGAAGAGATAGATTCCCTTGTTTTTAGTGGTGGTGGAGCCAAAGGTTTGGCATATGCTGGAGTTGTAGATGAGTTAGGACAAAGAGGAATTTTATCTAACATAAAAAAAGTCGCAGGTGCATCAGCAGGCGCTATTATTGCATTGGTATTTGGATTAGGTTACAGTCCAGAGGAAATTATAAAAATAATTGAAAATACCAACTTTGCAAAATTTTTAGATTGTAAAGGTGGAGTAGATTTAAATTCAGTACTTCAAAACCCAATAAAGCACCCCATAGGAGTTGCATATCTTGGTGAAAGATTAATTGCCACAGGAGCATTGTGTGATGGTTTAGTTGCACGTGAATTTCTTACAGGACTAATTGAAAATAAACATATATCAAGATCTATCAACTTTGAACAGTTATATGAACATACTGGAATTGAGTTAAATATTGTATGCTGTGATGTTTCACGGAAACAAACAATTATTCATAATCATAAAAACAGTCCAGACCTTTCAGTTCTTGATGCCGTACATACAAGTATGAGCATTCCACTAATATTCAAACCAGTTGACCTGTATCATGATGGAACAACCGGAGTTGACGGTGGAACAACAGACAACTATCCCTTAGATGCTGTTCCTAATCCATTAGGATTTATTCTTACAACCAAGAAAGAAGTAATGAAAACAACATTTACTAAAATTAAAGGGGCATTTGATTATATCATTGCAATGATTGAAATGCTCGGTGCAAGTCATAATAATGAGATATTCAGTAAACAGGAGAATATTGATCGTACTATATTTATAGATACTTTAGGTATTGGAGCGTTAGATTTTGATATGACCTCTGATCAGATAAAAGCGCTTATTGAAAGCGGACGTAAATCTGTATGTGATTATTTTTCAGAGTAAATAAAGTCTATTTGATTTGTTGATGTTAAATGGTGAAGTTGAAATAAGTTATTTAATTGAATATTTTTCAGTATACCATTCAATAAGTTCGCTTGAGATACTTATCTTGGATGGCATAGGAGTAACTTCATCCACGTCAAACCATTTCGCATCTACTATTTCTTTTCCATCTACATTTATCTCTCCACTATCATATTCAGCAGTAAAACCAATCATCAAAGAATTTGGAAATGGCCATGGTTGACTTCCAAAATATTTAATATTTTTAACTTTCAAACCCACTTCTTCCATAATTTCTCTTTTAACACCTTCTTCTAAGGTTTCTCCCGCTTCAATAAAACCTGCAACAAGGGCATATCTATTTTTAAGGCCGTATGAATGTTTTGCCATGAGAAGTTTACCATTTTTTATTATGGCAATTATCACAGCTGGAGAAATACGTGTGTAATTTATAAATCCACATTCAGGACAAATTTTTGCCATTTCATCCTCTACATTTTCTGTTAGGGTACCACATTTACCACAGTACACATGATTTTTATCCCAATTTATTATTTGAATGGCTCTTCCAGCCAACAAATATAGATCTTCATCTAAAATATCGTACAAACCGCGCAGATCTTCAAATATCATACCATCAAAAGCATCTGTTCCCGACGATACCTCGGCACAAATACAGGGATTGCCGTCAAGCGTGCCGAAATAATGTGTACGAATCAAGGAAATATTCAAAACTTTTGGATCTTCTATAAAAGGAATTTTAATGTCTTTTTTAGGATTTATAAGTAATTTATCAGAGTTAAAAATGAACCAGTAGGCCGGGTTGTTTTCATGGTCATGTTTAACATCAGGATTATACCGTTTGTAGATACTTTCTCTCAACATGAATAAGAATATTTGATCTGTAGATAAATAATTATCCGTTAAATTAAAGATGTGTATAACATGAAAGAACTCTCTAGTATTGACTCGGATAACACTAAGAATAAAAGTGATAATGGAGCTCAGAAGGATAAATTATTGATAGAAAAGTTAAATAAAGAAATTGCAGAGAAAAATAATGAACTAGTTCAACTTCAAAATAAATTATCAGACTCGCATGAAAGAATACACGACATAATCCTTGAGAAGGGATCTCTTACAAAACAAATAAACAACTTTGAACTCAAGGAGATAGACATCCAGTTTGGTAAATTTAAAGAGTTAAAGAATGATTACAATAAACTTGAACATAGGTTGAATGTTACTAAAGAACAATTAGATGAAGCTCGTCACCAGATCATATTCCATAGAAAGGTTATAGAAGATCTTGAAAACAGAGGGTTTATGGATTATTTACGTAATAGATATCCTGAAAGCTTTGTTGACTACAAAGAAAAAATCGATAAAAGTTGATCCAAATTTAATTAGGAGTTTATTAACATCCAATATTTTATCCAATTATAAGATATGTATATTTGTTATATTTGTTTAAAAAATAAAAAAAGAAAAATAAAAGAATTTCTGGTAAAATAGATTTAGATCGTTTTAATTCCATTTAATAATTTTAAAATGAAAGTAAAGAAAGTCTCTTAAGGACTTCCTCCAGCTCCTCCCAGGTTTGCACCTGTTTGTGCGTCTATATCAATTTCACCAACATTAGTTCCATTGTCAATTACAGGTACAATATATACCAGTTTATTGTCTTCTGTTACTAAGGATGGTGTACCTGCTGTTGCATTTGATACTTCTATGTAAGTATTGGCTATTTGCATTGCTTTTGCTGACGATATTGCTGTTTTAGTGGTTGTCTGTGTTGTTTTGTCACTATTTGTATGTTGTGTTATGTTGTTAATCTGTTGACTCTGTGGTGTTCCTTGAGTTGTTGAATTATTGGTTGTATTATTACTACTTGTGTTTCCATAAGTTGCATATACAAAGCCTGATACAGCTGCTACAACAATTAAGGCTACTATGATTTTTTTTATCATATATTTTTCCCCCTTAGAATGGAAGTGATGCGTATACTCCTTCTAATGTGAAGGTGTTAGTGTTCCAGTTTCTGACAACTCCAAAAGAGTTTGCATAGCTGGTTCCATCTGCATAGTACCATTTACCATTTACATATACTTGAGCAACTACATGACCGTACCAATTTCCGCTTGTAAACTGAGCATATATATGTTCATATCTTGCTGGTATTCCTGCAGCTCTTTCGAGTGCAACCATAAGATTTGATGTGTCAGCACAGTTAGCTGATCTTGATGATAATGCACCTAACGCACCTTTCTGTGAGTTGTAGTAAAATGCATAGTTTATGTTATCTCTTACCCAATCAAAGATTTTGACTGCACTTGTGTATTGTGATGTGGAGCCTTTGGTTATTGATTTTGCCAATGCTATTATCTTTGGATTGTTAGATTGACAGTTGGTTGTTGGTAACAGGTATGGTCTAAGTGCTGCTGGTACAGGTTGTACTTTTGGTTTTACAGCAAATCTGAATACATAGGGAACTACAGAATTACCTGAATGGTCTTTTATGCTGCCTGTATGTATGAGAACACCATATACCATACCATTTGTTAGGTTAGTGTAAGGTTTGATGGACATTGCATTACCATTGATACTAAGTTTAAATGGTATAACTGTTCCTTTGCTGTTTACAAGTACTATCCAACCGGTTCCAAGAGTTACTTTTTCACTGAATGTAACTATAATTGTTTGTCCTGGTGCTGTTGTAAATGAATACCTGTTGTTTGCGGGATTTGTTTTGATAACTTTAGGTTTTGTTGTGTCTTTAGCAACTGCATTTGATGAAGTTGTTAATGCCTTTGTAGAGTTTGCAACTGCCTTTGTGGTGTTTGCTACAGTACTGGTAGCTGTTGTTACTGCTGCCGTATTTGTTGGGACTGCTTTTGAAACTGTTACAACAGGTTTAATTGTTGTTGAAACTAAATTTGTGCTCGATTTACTAGTGTTTGCACTAACTGAATTTACTGGATTTGTCACAGTTGGTGATAAATCACTATTAACGCTTGAATTCATACTGCTTGTTCCATTAACAGTGGCAGCTGATGAAGCGTTAACATTCAAAATTAGAGCAAAAGCTAATAGCAAAATAACAGAGCATATTGCTTTTCGCTTAATTTGATCGCCTCCGACGTTCAAGTTTGTCAAAAAAGACATCTTCTTGAACTTAAACTCTAAGACTTCAACTTCACTTATAAACCCTTCGGTTAAATTTCTAAAAAAAGTCAGCCTAAGGACTCTTTTATCAATTTAAAGCACGCTGTGATGATATTTAATTACCCACATGTTGATAAGTCCCCTCAGTTCCTATTTCTAAGAAATTAGGTTTACTGAAACCATTTATCATTAAAAAAGCAGTATTTAATCATTTTGCGACATGATCATACTAGTCCTCAAATAAAAAAACAGAATTTTATGGAACTATACTTTACGATTAGTCTTAAATATTATTTTAATTAAATTCTAATAGGTTTTAGGCAGTTTTAACCAATATTACAAATCTAGATGCTGTAATTGTAAATCCATTATAAACCTATATTTTTTTATTGAAGTGAAGGTGAATATAGTTCTAATCTTCGTTTGAAAAGCTAAAAAATCCATAAAAATAGTATTATCATATAATTCTAGTTATAGAATAAATGATATAATAATATTGTATAGAATTATGAAAATTCTATATAAAAAAAATAGAGGTATAAAAAAGATGAAAGTATTAGCAATTAATGGAAGTCCAAGAAAAAAATGGAATACCGCAACCTTGTTAAACAAAGCTTTAGAGGGTGCATCTTCTAAAGGAGCTGAAACAGAACTAATTAATCTTTATGATCTAGATTTCGTTGGATGTACAAGTTGTTTTGCTTGTAAACTAAAGAATGGAAAATCTTATGGGCACTGTGCATTTAAAGACGAACTTTCTCCGTTGTTAAAAAATATTGAGGATGTTGATGCTTTGATACTGGGTTCACCAATATATTTGGGAACAGTCACAGGTGTTATTAGATCATTTTTAGAACGTTTAATTTTTCCCTATTTAGTCTATGATACCAATCGTACATCTTTGTTTCCAAAAAAATTACCTGTAGGATTTATTTACACTATGGGGGCTAATGAAAACTTTATAAAAGCTTTAAGCATAGATAAACATGTTGAGCTAAATGAGATGTTGTTGGGTAGAATGTTTGGATTGTCAGAATCTTTGATGGTAACAGATACATATCAATTTGATGATTATTCAAAATATGTTAATGCATTTGATGTAGAGGAAAAGGCAAAAAGACGCAGGGAAGTCTTCCCATTAGATTGTGAAAAGGCCTACGATATGGGTGTGAGATTTGCTCAAAAGGTATAGTTTTATTCAATTTAATTACCTATCAAACCTTTAAAACAGTAAGTAATTTTTGAAATAAAAGAGTGAATAAAAAAAAGGAAATTTATTTACTACATTTTTATTCTATCATTATAACTCTTTTTTTGGTGATCCTAAGTAAAAATTAATCGATCCTAACAAGATCAATAAAGAGCTGGCTATATAGAGTACATATAATCCATTTTTTTTAAACATATTTTAGTCTATTTTTAAGGGATATACTATAAACAATACGAACTTTTTTTAATAAAAATCTATGGATCTATGATTTAAATTCAATTAATTATAAAAAAAAAAATAATTAATCAAAACTAAAAAAGATAATTCAAGGGATAAATTAGAATTTATATTGGGAAATGAACTGATTACTTCCTGTTCAAATTGGATACTATTTGTGCTTAGAAATAAAAAGTGGGATGATATACAGAATTAAAAGAATTAAAATGATTCCTGTTTTGGAAATGTTTCATTTAGTGCTACTAACGGAAGCCGCTTATGTATATATACTACTAAATAGACGTGTTAATGTGATATGTTCTTAAACAAGGAATACTAAACCCTTATAAAAAAAAGAATAAAGAAGAAAGTTAATGTTTTTTTCTGTTCATGGAAATCCTAAGTATTCAGCAGCTGCTAGAATCATTTTGAATTCTGCTTGTGCTGCAGACATGATTGGTGTATTATCTCTTTTTGTTTCTAATGTTATGCTATTGATACCATAGCTATGTGAAGCGATACGGATCATGCCAGGATTATCTGCTTTATCAATACCCTTAGAACATTTGTTTTTGATACAATGGAGGATATCCATTTTTTTTCATTGTTGGTGGATACTGCGTTGTGATATATAAATCCGTTTTTATCTACCCCTCCTCCAGAATGTACATCTATTAGATAATTTATCCCCATAGTTCTTGGGGAATTGGAATATTTTCCGGCTGGGACTACCTTTTATATTTATATACGGTTTGGATCCATACAAATTATTATTTTTAGTTGAAATTTAAGAATTTTTTGATACTATTGTTTGAAATTGTATTGTTTTCAATAGTGATATTAGCCAATACACTATTAAATAAGTAATATTTGTCTGACTGACTGTTGTAGCAGTACTAATACTTCCATTCAAAACCCGAGTTAAACTAAAAAATACTAACAATTTTTTCTAATATACTGCATCCTTTTTTGATAAGATCAATAATATCAATCTTTATGATCTGTCTCAATTC
>PLTK01000051.1:8824-8945 GCA_003164415.1 Methanobacterium sp.
AATTTTAATGCTTCAAAGTCCATAATATTATTTATGGAAAATTTATTTACAACAAATTTCTCATCTTTAAAGAAGAACATAAAAAGTTTAAGAAAGATAATATGGAGGTGAAATAAGATGA
>PLTK01000179.1 GCA_003164415.1 Methanobacterium sp.
TTAAATACAAAAATCAAGTAAATAGAAATTCTCTTAAGAATTTTATTTGATTAAATCAATTCAGATAACACTTGATTTAAATTAGCCACATACTAATAAATCTAAAGATTTGATACAACTCTGTAATAATCCTCACAACTAATTATAGGTGGTATATTGTGAACCAATAAAAATTATTTTTACATAGATCACATACAACTAAAGCATACACCGTGCCTATTAAATCTTGTTATGAAAGTTAAGAGTAACAAACCCATAGTATCCCTTTTAACTGCATTCCTGATTTTATTCATTTAATTAATTAATACTATATTGAAAAAATTGTTATATCCGTCTGGAGTGATTTGTTTGTTAATATATAGATACAAAAATTATGCAATCAAAATCAATTTGATAAATTTTTGAATATTTTTATGGTAGTAATTGCATGTTTTGTACGTATATTAAAGAACATTAAGATAAAACCAATACTAATCGATTGCAAAAGAAATAGCGAACCAAATTTACAGATAAATTTTTTTTATATTTTCTAAAAATAAGATGTTAAAAAAAAATAATTTTTAGATTTATATTCACTCGCTATGAATTTATTAATTTTTTGATTGAGCAAATATGTTGCTTACTATGGTTGATAACACGTCAGAGTATAGATAACTGTAACCATTATCTTTTAAGTATTGGTCTGGATGTGCTAAACCTGTGAATGATGCTGGATCATAATCATCATCATGTGCTCTTGGTAAGAATGCTAAATTTGTAATTACTTCTGCAGGTGGCCAAAACAGGGTGAAAACTTTTTTTGTACCTTTTAAATCTTTGTACCATGTTGTACCCATTTCATCAAGGAGTCCTGCATCTGCTCCACCATAGATATCTACTATCAATGCATTTTTACTTACTGAACTTGATGTAAGTACTGTCATATGTGAGTTTGGGCCTAAACCCATGTTATATGCAGGTATTCCCATATTTTTTAATATATCAACAATGGTATTAATCCTTCCATTGTCAATAGATTGGCCGTCAATATTGTCACTTGTAATATATACTGGTCTAACACCTGTATATCCTTTTATTTTCATACCCTGAAATCCTATGATTTCTTGAAACCCTGCAATTGGAATCTTCAAAGTTCCGTAGCTAACATAATTTGGAAGTCTACCATTGGTATTGTAAAAATTCTGTGCCCTTTTAAGTCCGTCTTTCATCTGGGCTAATGTAATTGGTGAAATCATGAAATTGGTTGAAAANNATTTTAATAACTTTAGTGTTCAATACAATCGATTTATTAACTGGATCTATGGCTGTTACCTTAGGTGTAGAATTTAATGATGTAACATTACACGCCGATACTGTAGTCACATTGAAAATGATTGCCAATCCAAATAATAATAGTACTGTTAATAACAGTTTACTCTTAATAATACCGCCCCCAATTTAAAAATACCAAATTTTTAACCATTTGATACTATTAAACCTAAAATTAAATCACATTATAATCACTTATAAAAGCTTTGGTTTAATTTTCAAAAAAAGGAGACTTTAGGGCTGTTTTCTTGATTTAAGACTTGTTTAGAGTTTATTGAAACATGATATTATTGATAACTCTGCTTTGATGATATTTTTAAGAAATAAAGGCATTCGTCACTTTATAAGCTTAAATTTATGGTATCTATTCCTTTTACCAATAATGTTACAACATCAAAAACATCAAAAAAAGACGTTCTATGGATAATTTGATAAAATCAACACTATATACGAATTACAGGTCGATTGAAAGGGAATTAATATGTACAATAAATAAAGCCCTATTAAGAAGTTTATTAGATAATCAGAGGATTTAATCTATTTATTGATATTATATATCTATTATGGATATATTAAAATAAAAATTTGACTAAAAAGAAAAAGAAAATTTCAAAGAATTAATCAACTGCATTTAATTACTGCACCAGTGCTTTGAGTGTTCCAGAACATCATATTCACACCATATTGTTTATATGGTACATTAATCCATACGCCATTTTCTTCGTATTGAACTGATCTATGACGTTGTGAGAACGATGTTGCGTATTGTATAATTCTAGTTGTAATTCCTGCTGCTGTCATTTTTGTGTACAGATAATCACTCATTGCCCAGCAATCTCCAGCACCAATTGCTTCCATTGCTACTGCTGTATGTGCATCGTGACTGTATCCGAATTTTGAAGCACTTTCCATAATTGCTGGTAGACTCTGTTTTGATTGAGCTGAAGCTGTTATTTTTGTGTTTAGTTTGAGTCCCTGTGTTGCAATGATCGTTTGGAATTGTGCAATTGGTATCTTAGTTGTTCCGTAATTCACATAGTTAGGTAATCTTTGATTGTTGTTGAAAAATGTCTGTGCTCTAGTTTGACCATCTTTCATTTGTGCTAATGTAATTGGAGATACTGTAAACGTAGTTGAATATAATGAATTTCCGTTTCCTGTTAAGTCAGAGATACTGTTTGTGTGAATTGAAAGTATGTATTTAACTCCCGTTGCTAGTGTTGTTGTGGGGGTTACACTGATGGTACTACCACTTATATTATAATTTGTAGAAATTACCGTGTTACCGTTTTTAAGTTCTATCCATGGTGATCGGGCTTTTATTGTACTGTTGAATGTGACTTTTACAGTTTGACTTTTTAATACAATAGCATTATTAGCCGGATTAACAGAAACAACTTTAGGTCCGGTATGTATAGCCGTACCATTTGTTACTGTAGCTGCTGCTGATGTACTCACATTTAAGATTAGTGCTATACCAAATAGCAATAACACTGATAAAAACAATTTTCGCTTAATTTTATCGCCTCCGCACCTAACTTACATCAATAGTTTTCCTATGACGCTCATTAGCCTAATCAATAATCACATTAATATGACATATAAAGGTTTTGTTTTAATTTTAAAAAAACGGCACTCTTACGGCTGTTTTATGGATTTAAGACATGCTATGAGCTTAATGATAGAAATTATTACGGACAAGCCCACTCTGATAGTATTTTTAAGAAATAAGGTTATCTAAAACAGTATATGCCCAAATTAGGTGCATTAATACCATTTCCAAATTACTTAGATAGTTCGCATTTAAGTAAGACTGTTCAATTCAACTTAAAAAATTGATAAACGAGTAAATATATAATGATATGCCCATAACTCGTATAATAAGTTGTTTTAGTAGGATATGGACAAATGTGTAAATATGATAATTAGTATGTAACATCTTAAAAATTGGTTTTCTGAATAAAGGGATTTATTATTTATATAAAAATAATATTTAATTATAATACTTAGATGAAGATTTCATTACATAAAATAACATCAATCCCAATTCCTGTTTATTGTATCATATAGTTGATTAATTGGTATATTTTAAATCATAAAGTGTAATTACAAATAAAATTAATATAATATATCTGATAATATTATCCTATTGAGGTGGAAGAATGAAAATTATGATTATAGGTTCTGAGGGCATGTTAGGACACGATTTAGTCGATGTGTTGTCTGTTGACAACGAAGTCTGCACAACAACAATCGATACTCTAGATATTACCGATATTAATAAAACCATTAAAACTGTAAAAGAAAACAATCCAGATGTATTGATTCATGCAGCAGCTTTTACTGATGTAGATAGTAGTGAATCAAACCCTGATTTGGCATTTAAAGTAAATGCCACAGGTACACGGAACGTTGCTGTAGCATGTCAAAAGGCAGATTGTGCAATGGTTTACATCTGCACAGATTATGTTTTCGATGGTACTAACAGCTCTCCTTACCGCGAATATGATCAAACCCACCCTTTGGGTGTTTATGGAAAAACTAAACACACTGGAGAACTTTATATCCGGGACTTGTTAAATAAATTTTATATTATAAGGACCTCGTGGTTGTATGGGTATCATGGACCCAACTTCGTTACAACCATGTTAAATCTTGCCAAAAAAACCAAGAATATCAATGTTGTTAATGATCAAATTGGATCTCCTACATACACCGTTGATTTGGCCAATGCCATTGCACTTTTAATCAAAAAACCTACATATGGTATTTATCATGTAACCAACAGTGAAAACTGTTCCTGGTACGATTTTGCAGCTGAAATATTCAAACAATCAAAAGTTGATGTTAATCTAAAACCTGTAACTACAGAAGAATTTCCACGACCAGCTCCAAGACCTAAATATTCTGTTTTAGAAAATTATAACTGGAATATGGAAGGATATCCTAGGATGCGAAGTTATAAAGAAGCATTAACCGATTATCTGAAGTTACTTTAAATTATATGAATCCATTAATTAAATATTAAAATTTAATTTATAAATCTTATTTGGAGAGTAAAAAAAATGAAGGGAATAGTACTTGCAGGAGGATCGGGCACAAGACTGTATCCAATAACTAAAGCTGTTTCAAAACAGTTACTTCCTATTTATGATAAACCAATGATATACTATCCATTATCTGTATTAATGCTTGCAGGAATAAGGGAAATACTAATTATCTCCACACCAAATGATCTTCCCCGTTATAAAGAATTACTTGGTGATGGCAGTGACTTTGGAGTATCATTCTCATATGCCCTTCAAAATGAACCCCGTGGACTTGCAGATGCTTTTATAGTTGGAGAGGAATTTATTGGTGATGATAATGTTGCTTTAGTTTTGGGGGATAACATATTCCACGGCCACAGATTTAGTGAGATACTACAAAGAGCTGCTTCAATAAAAGAAGGTGCAATCATATTCGGATACTATGTTAGAGATCCTAGACCATTCGGGGTTGTTGAATTTGATGAAGATGGTAAAGTCCTTTCTATTGAAGAAAAACCTGAAAATCCTAAATCAAATTATGTTGTGCCCGGCCTCTACTTCTACGACAACACTGTCATTGAAATAGCTAAAAATATCAAACCATCAGATCGTGGCGAAATAGAAATAACCTCCGTTAATGAAGCTTATTTATCTAAAAAACAATTAAAAGTAGAATTATTAGGTAGGGGAATGGCATGGTTAGATACAGGAACTCATATTGGGCTTTTAGAAGCTTCTAACTATGTTGAAGCCATACAAGAAAGACAAGGATTTTACATAGCTTGCTTGGAAGAAATAGCCTATAACAATGGATGGATAGACAAGGAAAGAGTTTTAAAATCTGCTGAAACACTGATGAAAACCGAATATGGTAAATATCTAAGTGAACTAATAGAAAAAAACTGATAAAAGAATTTTATTTAAATTTTTTTTTACACTCTGGGTGCACAAATGAATAATTTTTTTTCAAAATTAAAAGTTTCAAAAAATAATCTGAGACAATTAAAAAATTCTTTAAAGGATGATTTTGACTCAATAAAATATGATACAAC
>PLTK01000152.1 GCA_003164415.1 Methanobacterium sp.
CAAAATTTTATACGTTTCTACTCTTTGAAAATTTGGCAGAACTCAATAGTCAGTGAATAAAATTTATATGATATTTTAATCTGTAACATATTAAATATCGCTTAATGGTGATTAAAATGAAAATAGGGATAGCTGAAACTACATTTGCAAGATTTGACATGGCAGATGCTGCAATGGATGAAATAAAAGGTCAAGTATCTAATATAACATTTGTTAGGCGTACGGTACCTGGCGTAAAGGATCTGCCTGTGGCATCGAAGAAGCTTATTGAAGAAGAGGGATGTGAATTAGTCATGGCATTTGGAATGCCAGGTCCTGAGGATATTGATAAAGTATGTGCTCATGAAGCATCATCTGGATTAATACAAGCTCAACTGATGACCAACACACATATAATAGAGGTTTTTGTCCATGAAGATGAAGGTAGGGATGAAAAGGACCTTAAAATGTTGGCTGAAAATCGTGCGAGACAACATGCTGATAATGTAATTAAAATGGTCTTCAAACCTGAAAAATTCAGAAGAGAGGCTGGAATGGGAATGAGGGAAGGAAGAGAGAATAAAGGGCCTTTGTAATGACTTTATCATCCAATTAACATCTTAAGTAAAGTTTATATAAACTGAAGGATATAATATTATATCAGAGTATTATCCACTATTGAGGTGATAGTTATGAAGGAAGAAGTATTTTTTAGTAAGGGAATGAAAAATGTCAAAGAAGACTATCCCGATATTTATGACGTGAGTATTAAGTTAAATGATGTTTGCTATACAGGAAAATCATTGGACTATAAAACCCAAAAACTCATAGCTATAGGTATTGCCGCAGCTGCATCAGATGATAGGGCAGTAAAAAAACAGATATTAAGTGGAATGAAAGAACTGGGTATAACTAAAGATGAAGTTGTGGATGTTTTAAGGGTTGTACTCTTGTTATCAGGTAAACCTGCATTTACTAAGGGCATAAATGCACTTTACAATGTAAAAGAGTAAGAACTTTTAGATTTTCAATTTTTTTTGGAATATCATAAAAAATATGGGACATACATCAATTCCTATTCAACAAAAGAAATTCAATAAACTTATTATTTTATAGTAATCTTTTTAAAGGAAGCTGATCAACATTGATCACCGCCAATTTTGGCGATTTAAATATGTTATCTAAAACTTGATTGCTTTACATTGAAGTTATTTACAACTTTTTTTGGGATAATATCCCATGGATGTGGCGCAAGCTGAACAAAGAGGTGTTAAATTAATGTATAAATATATAAGAGACGCATGGAAAAATCCGGATAAATCCTACGTTAAAGAACTAATGCGCACTCGAACTCCAATTTGGAGAAGAGAAAGTGTAATAGTTAGGGTAGATCGACCTACAAGGATAGATAGGGCAAGATCATTAGGTTACAAAGCCAAAAAAGGCTATATTGTTGTAAGAACCCGTGTTCGTAGAGGTGGATTACGAAAATCTAGATTCACAGCAGGAAGGAAACCTAAACGTCAGGGTATTAAAAAGATAACCATGAAGAAATCCATCCAAAGAATAGCAGAGGAAAGGGTAGCTAGAAAATTCCCCAATCTCGAAATCTTAAATTCATATTGGCTCTGGGAAGATGGTAAATTTAAATTCTATGAAGTAATTCTTGTAGATCCTAACCACCCATCAATAAAGAACGATCCTAAGATTAACTGGATCTGTGAAAATCAACACACCAACAGGGTGTTTAGAGGACTCACAAATGAAGGTAGGAAATCAAGGGGACTTCGAGTCAAAGGTAAAGGGGCCGAAAAGGTACGATAAGGCATGATCCATAACATCTCGTATAGGGCATTCGTTTATGGAACAGAAAATGAGGAAAAAGTGTTAGAATCAATTAAAACACTTTTTCCAAATTCTTCCCCTCACTCTGAAGACACAGAGGGCTATTATAAAAATCCTGTTTTGATTTTAAGTAACAAAATCGATAAAAAAAGTGAAATAAAAGATTTTGTTAAAAAATTATCCACATTAAATGTCTATTCTCGTAAAAGAATTTTAAACCGATTAGAAGATAAAATTGACGAAAGCGGAAATTTATTCCTGCGATTTGACAAACAACGTGCCTATTTGGGCGATCTAAAAGTTGTTGATCACGGAGATTCTATCCATTTAAAAATTAAGATAGCAGCCTATCCAGCGAAAAAAAAGGTGGCAATAGAAATTGCAAGGAAATTATTCGAATAATTACAATTTTTCAAACAGTATGTTCTTTGATCTGCACTTTCATGGCGATGAAGAGTTAATAAGAGAAGCAGAAAGGCTCGGATATTCTGGAATAGGTTTGACACGCTATTTTGAAGATTTTAATTCAGATTTTTTAAAACAGTTTGATATTCTCGAAGCAAATTTCAATATCATACTCAAAAAATGTGTAGAAATTTCATGTAAACATCCAGAGGACCTCAGAAGAAAGGTTCAAAAATCGCGAAAAAAAGCTGATATAGTTATTATTCGTGGTGGAGATTTGAAAGTAAACAGAGCAGCATGTGAGGATAAAAAAGTAGATATACTTTCCCAACCCTACAGATCAAGAAGAGATAGTGGAATAAACCATATTCTAGCAAAGAAAGCGGCAGAAAATTCTGTTGCAATTGAAATAAACCTAAAAACTCTTCTTAAAACTAATTTAAGATATCGATATAGAGTTATAAGTCAATTTAGACACATAATTGAATTACAAAGAAAATTTAAATTTCCACTAATTATAACAAGCAGCGCTAACTCTAAATATGATCTTATAACTCCTCAGGACATTACTGCACTATCAAAATGTTTCCAAATGTCATTTGAGGAATCATTTGATTCAATTTCCAAGATTCCACAAGATATTATAGAAATCAATGATTTAAGGGATAATTTTGTTGTTGACGGTGTAAGAATCATGGAATGATTAAATACTACAAAATTTATTAAATATTTTTCAACAATTTTCAAATTTTATTAATTAAAATAAATATGCTGATTTAAATGATCCAAAAGCTCAAGATACTTCCTCCAACCATTAGGGATAAAAAAAGATATATAGCCTTTGAAGTAATATCCTCTGTGGCACTGGGCCGTGAAGACATTATATCAATGATGTTAGACGGGTCATTGTATCTTTACGGAGCATGTGGTACAGGCAATTTCGAAATGTGGGTAGTGAAGTTATGGAGATGCGCCACTAATAATGTCAAAGAACATAGAATGAAAGGTATTTTGCGCTGTAGAAGGGAAGAAATAGATTCTGTAAGGGCAGTTATACCTACTATAACTAACTTCAGAGGTAAACCCGTTGTTTTCCACACACTTGGAATTTCAGGGACCATTAAATCTGCAACAAAAAACTTTATTAAACTATAAGAATAAGATGAAATAATAGAATAATAGTTTGTAACCAAGTTAACAAGCTGAGAATTATTTTAAGATTATAATTCATTTCTTACAGAAAAACTTTTAGAGAGGTATATGTATGCAACCGTTTCAAGGAGCAGGATACGATAGGGCTATAACTGTATTTAGTCCTGATGGAAGGTTATTTCAGGTTGAATATGCGAGAGAAGCTGTAAAAAGAGGTACAACTTCCTTAGGTGTAAAATCAGTTGGGGGTATAGTGTTAGTGGTCGATAAAAGACCAACAAGCAAGCTGGTAGAACCCAAATCAATAGAAAAAATATTCCAGATCGATGAGCACATAGGAGCAGCAACCTCAGGATTAGTAGCTGATGCAAGGGCACTAGTTGAAAAGGCTAGAATGGAATCCCAGATCAACAAGATTACATATAACGAGCCAATACGTGTAGAAGGTTTGGCCAAGAAGATATGTGATATGAAACAGATGTACACTCAGCACGGAGGAGTAAGGCCATTTGGTTCAGCTCTCATAATTGGTGGAGTTAATGAAACCGGATGTAAACTATTCGAAACAGATCCTAGTGGAGCTTTAATAGAATACAAGGCTACAGCCATAGGCGCTGGAAGACAGATTGCAATGGATGAATTTGAGAAAAAGTATCAAGAAAATATAAAACTTGATGAAGCAATTGAACTAGCTTTAGATGCAGTTTATGAAGCTACAGAAGGTAAAACCACTGTTGCCAGCGCTGAAATTGCAGTTATTGATGCTAAAGATAAGAAATTTAGAAAATTACCCGATGAAGAAATTACAGAACATGTTGAAGAACTCCTCATAAGAAAATCCAAGGAGGAGGAAGAGGACTAAACATGGTAAACCTTGAAGATGCAGTTACAGCACGCTTGGAATACTTTGGGGAACACTTCGAAATCCTGGTGGATCCAGACCTTGCTTCAGATTTTAAGAGGGGCGAAGCTATCAATGTTGAGGAGATCCTTGCAGTAGAAGAAATATTCAAAGATGCAAAGAAGGGTGATAAAGCATCTGAAGAATCAATGATGAAGGCATTCAACACAATAGACCATCTCGAAGTTGCATCGGCTATTATGCATAAGGGCCAAATACAATTAACGGCCCAGCAAAGAAAAGAAATGCAGGAAGAGAAGCGTTTAAAAGTTATTGCAACCATAACACGGGAAGCTATAAATCCTCAAACTAAACTTCCACATCCTGCTAGAAGAATAGAAATAGCCATGGAAGAAGCTAAAGTTCGCATTGATCCCTTTAAAAGTGTTGATGAGCAAGTTAATACTACATTAAAAGCCATAAGGACTAAAATACCCATAAGATTTGAGAAAGTACGGGTAGTAATAAAAGTTCCCGGTGACTTTTCAGGAAAAGTATACGGTGCAATTCCTGAATTTGGAAAAACAACCAAGGAAGAATGGCAACAAGATGGTTCTTGGGTTGCGGTTGTTGAGATACCTGGAGGTATGCAAGAAAGCTTCTACCAGAAACTCAACGAGCTTACAAGAGGTCAAGTAGAAACTAAGCTGCTCTGATTTATTGATCAAAACTACTTTCATTTTTTTGGCATTCCAGTAAAGGAGGCAGAATGTGATATTTGTAGAGGATAAAGAAATTGTAATTCCCGGGGATATTCTTGCAGATGAAGAATATC
>PLTK01000112.1 GCA_003164415.1 Methanobacterium sp.
CTGGCGCAGTTAAAATTGTCAGAAATACCGACGAGCTGGATAAAATTGAAAAGGGTGATGTACTAGTTACTGTAATGACAACTCCAGACATGGTTCCAGCAATGAAAAGAGCAGACGGTATCATCACAGATGAAGGTGGAGTAACCTGCCATGCAGCCATAGTATCAAGGGAACTTGGAATACCATGTGTTGTGGGTACAGGTGATGGAAGCAAGATATTGAAGGAAAATTCCATTGTAACACTAGACGGAAGTAAAGGTTTTGTTTTTGAAGGAAAACTTAAATCAGATAAAAAGGATTCGGGTATAGATTCAACACCAGCAACTGGTATTCAAAACGCCCCTATACTAACTGTAACCGAGGTTAAAGTTAACGTCAGTATGCCTGAAGCAGCTCAAAAAGCTGCTGCAACGGGTGCAGATGGTGTAGGTCTCCTCAGAACAGAACATATGATGTTGGCATTAGGAGTTCATCCTAAAAAATTCATAAAAGATGGTAAAGAGGATGAACTAGTTAAAGCTCTTGTCGAGAATATTTTAAAGGTTGCAGATGCATTTTATCCAAAAACTGTATGGTATAGAACACTCGACGCACCAACCGATGAATTCAAATCACTTCAAGGTGGCGAAGATGAACCATACGAACACAATCCAATGTTAGGTTGGAGAGGTATTCGAAGGGAATTAGACGAGCCTGAAATACTCAAAGCAGAATTTAAAGCCATTAAGAAGCTACATGAAGAAGGATACACCAATATAGGAATTATGCTTCCACTCGTACAACACCCTGATGAGCTCAAAGAAGCCAAGAGAATAGCAAGAGAAGTTGGTCTTAAACCACAAAAGAATATAGAGTGGGGAATTATGGTTGAGACACCTGGAGCTGCTCTTACAATCGAAGATTTCATAGCTGAAGGAATAGATTTTGTAAGCTTTGGAACCAATGATTTGACACAGTACACACTTGCAATAGACCGTAACAACGAACATGTAGCAGGATTATATTCTGAAAGACATCCTGCAATCATGAAATTGATTGCAATGGTTATTAAAGAGTGTAACAAATCGGGTGTTAAAACCAGCATATGTGGTCAAGCAGGTAGTATGCCTGATATTGTTGAACAACTGGTTGAGCTTGGTATTACCAGTGTATCAGCCAATACCGATGCAGTTGCAACAGTAAGAGAAGTAGTTGCCAGAGTGGAGAAGAAATTAATGCTCAAAGCAGCAAGGAAAGTTCTACAGGAGTAGAATTTGGTTGAATATTTGATGGGGCAGTAAACCCCAAATATCTTTTTTTTATTTTTAAATAAATCATAGTTTAGCTAGTAAATTTTATTTTTACACTATTTTCAGGGGTAACCATGGAAGAAAAGGGGATATCAAAGACTGAAGTTTTCAAAAAACTTAGAGAGTTTAAAGATAGGGATATGACATATAGTTCAGGTAAGATATTAGGTTCAATGTGTACTTTTCCACATCCAGTTGGATTAGAAGCATATCAAATGTTTATGGAATCTAATTTAGGAGATCCTGGTCTTTTCAAAGGCACTAAATCTATGGAAACTGATGTTATAAGGTTACTAGGTGATCTTTTAGGGAAAAGAGACATTCATGGTAATATAATTACAGGTGGAACTGAGGCTAACATAATGGCTATGAGGGCTGCAAGGAACTTTACACTTCAAGAAGACCCTACGATCACCGATCCTGAGATAATTGTCCCTAAATCAGCACATTTTTCCTTTAAAAAAGCCGCAGATATGCTCTGTTTAAAATTAAATGAAGCTGTACTTGATAGTAGTTATCGAATCGATATTAAATCTGTTGAAGAATTAATTTCAAAAAATACAGTTGCAATTGTTGGAGTTGCAGGTACAACTGAATTAGGAAAAATAGATCCAATCGAAGATCTTTCGAATATTTGTCTCGAAAACAACATTTATCTCCATGTCGATGCAGCATTTGGAGGATATTCGATCCCATTTTTAAATGAAATTGGCTATGAATTACCGAAATTCGACTTTGGACTTCGTGGTGTTTGTTCAATTACCATTGATCCACATAAGATGGGATTGGCACCCATACCAACCGGCGGAATACTTTTCAGAGAGAAAAAATATCTGGATTCAATGAGTATTGAAACACCTTACTTAACTGAGAATAGTCAGTCAACGATTGTGGGTACAAGAACAGGAGCTTCTACAGCTGCAACATGGGCACTTATGAAGTACCTTGGGAAAGAGGGCTATATAAAAATTTCCAAAGAGTGTATGAAGGTCACTAAACTTTTATATCGGGGCATAATTGATTCGGGATATGAAGTTGTAACCGAACCACAGTTGAACATAGTTGCATTTAGATCAAAGGAGATTTCTGTTGATGAGCTGGCTGAAAAACTTGAAAGTTTGGGTTGGGCAGTTTCTAAATCATCATATCCTAGGGCTATCAGGATTATAGTAATGCCACATATCAAAGAGAATCATGTGAATATTTTGTTAGACGATCTTAAGCGCATAAATGGATATTAACGGTCAATTATGAATAATGGTGATTTAAATTGAACAACTCTAACAACATCCAAATAAAACGTTTATATACTCCAATAACTGACAGCACCATCCAAAATTTATGTATTGGTGATAAAATAGAGATATGTGGCAATATTTTAACAGGTAGAGATGCGGCACTCCCCAGACTTGTAAAATCCATAAAAAATGGACAGAATCTAGTAGATCTTAAAGGCTCTGTAATAATGCACACGGCTGTAAGTGCTGCAGGAATATCGCCCACCACTAGTAACAAGGAAGAGATTGAAGAGAGCATACCCTATTTAGCTAAATCGGGTGTTAAGATCCATATAGGAAAGGGTGCTCTTAGTGATGGTACAGTCAAGGATTTAGACAAGTACAATTCGATATTTGCAGTCACACCCCCGGCAGCAGCCCTACTTACTAGTAAAGTAGTTTCAAGGACAGTTGTTGCATTTGAAGAAGAGGGAATGGAAGCAATTTATTCGTTAAAAGTTCGAGGATTGCCCTGTATTGTTGCTGCAGCCAATGGTAAAACTATTTACTGATGTTTTCCTTGTTTAAACATTAATTCATATCTACAAAATTATAAAAATTAATAATAAAAGTTTAATTCTATTTCTTTTGGGATAACAGATTTATTAAAATCCTATCTATTATCTGACCTGCTTATCTTAGATATAGATGATTGACTTTAGTTAGTACAATAAAAATCAAACATCAATGGATTATCATTAAAACCCATGGTTTAGTTGAACTTAACTGTTCAGTTAGTTTTTAAATGGTGGTCATTTTATTTATTTTAATATAATCTTTGAAGAAATATTATTCTGTTGAATAATTCTGAAATTAAATTTTTCCCAAAATCTAAAATTAATCTATTCCCTTTATTACAGAGTGGATAGTTATGTGGTTTGCTGTATATTTACTGTGTTATGAGTATTATTATTCTATATCTGTTTCTTTCGTGTTATTACTTGTTTTCCATGTGCTGTAGGGATTACTTTTAGTTCGCTGTCATTAAAATCAATATCATATTCTTCTCCCTCAAAAAGTGTGTGTAAAAATATTGAAAGTGCTGCAACTTCAGAGTGTGGTTGATTGGTAACTGAAACATTCCAATCAGCTTCATTATATACTTTTGAAGGTACTCTTGATCCTCCAACAACTACAAGTTTATCCCTTGAAGATTCACGTATTTTACTTGTTACTTTTTGTACAGGTTCACCGTACATGGTGAGATGAACAACTTCTCCTCCATTATTCTTCCAATTATCTATAAATTTATCCCATTTTTTTACATAATCAATCTCAAAGTCTCCTCCCCAACGTTTAACAACATCCCTAACGTTTTCCATTATCTTTTTATCTTCATCTCCACTTAATATTACTTTAGATGCCCCAAATGCCCTTGATGTTAAACATACATGTGTGGTTATCCGTGCATCCCTAACCCTTCTGTGATCCAAACGTAGAACATTAACTTTCATTTACTACCCTTCCTTGTTACTAAATTAAAAATTTAAATTATTCAATAAATTAATTAAACTATTTAGGATTTACCAAATGTTTATAATCCGATTATTATGGTAAATCAAATTAAAAGCAGAGTTACCATGATTACCAAGGCTAACATTCTTGCTACTTCATTTGATGTTCCGAGAACGTCTCCAGTAGCCCAGGTAAATGATTTTTTAGTTATAACCGCTATTATTGCACCAGATAAAAGTCCCATTGTTATTCCAACAATACCTATATTCTTAAAGATTATAAATCCCAGTGCTAAACTAATAATAAATGATAATAAAAGCTTTTTTTTACTCATAAATTCGATGAATGGTCTTCCCGTCCCATCTGGAAATGCTTTTGAAAAGGCCGCACATGTAACAATACCCAATTTAGCTGCTATTTCTGAAATTAGTAGTAAATAAAATATTAAAACCACGGGAGCTGATCCTATGGCTGCAAATGTAATGAGTCCAACCATTAGGAGGTAAGCTATACCGCCTGTGCCTATTCTTTTATCTCTCATAACCTCTATTTTCTTTTCAGGGCTTCCATGAACCATCATTCCATCCCCAAAATCAATAAGACCGTCAAGATGATGGAATCCAGTGAACCAAATTGAAAAACTGTAAATCAATGCAGCAGCAATGAGTATGGGTAGATGAAATAGATCAGCAATTAAAAATCCAAAGGTACCTACAATTATTCCAATTAACCCTCCTATAATTGGCCAGATCCATGTGAAGGATGCCATTTCCTCAATGGTTGTGTGAATATTTAGGGGTAGTATTGTTGAGAAGGATATCAAACCAAAGAAACCATTGATCTTTCGCACTTCTTTATTTTTATCTTTCAAGTAAGGGGAACTGGACATTATTTACCTCAAATATTATACTTCAAATACCTTTGACATACAACCTGCTATTAGGCCTGCAAAAACATCATCTAAAACAGGCCCCAACTTACTTATAATACCGGGTTTGGCTTCATCATATCTTTTAAAGTTAAATATAGCTTTAGTACCTGCTATTTGATTTGCAACAGACATACCGAAGACTTCATCAGAATATAAATATGCAGGATCATCGTCAACGTCTACACCGTGGACTCTGTGCTTTTCATAATCTTCCTCTAGCCTAATTCCTGCAATTATAAATGAAACAACATTAAGATCATCCAAAGAATGGTAAATCTGTTTTTTTAACTTGTCACGAATTTCTTGGGTTTTTTCAACACCCACAACCATTTCCATACCCGCATCCACTAGATCATCAACTCCAATTCCAACATCGTTCATATAGGCTAAAACATCCTTTGGAAAGCCACAATTGCTTAAAGATTCCTTAATGGCCTTTCTAACAGCTGTTTGCACATTTTTTATGAGTATGTAAGACTCATTGGAGGTTACTTCGTCTATCGATCCCTTTGATGCGATTAAAATAGACTCATTATCTTCAAGATCTAGAGGATCAAATGAAAAATGGTTTATGACACCCATATCCCATAATGCGGCATTTTTAGCATCGATTGTTGCTTTAAATAATTTTAATAGGGTTTTCTTATTTAGATCAGAGTCTACCAAGACTAAAATGCTCATGAACAATCTTTGCCCGTTATGAGAATTTACAAGAGCTGTTACATTACTGGTAGTCACAACCCCAAATTGGGTTGATTCTGCAGGAATTAAAATTGCAGCGGCTGGTTCTTCAATTCCCTTATACTCAAATATTGCCTTTAAATATTCTTTTTTTTCATTATTTATCTCTTCTCTACTCACTTCTCCCTCGTTATAAGGAAGGGGAGCTTCACGATTTTTTAAACTATGATGTACAATCGATTTAACATGATCAATTCCACATCCAATTGTGGAGTTTCCAATGATTTGAAATCCTTGGTCTCTGTAAAAAATTGTTGTATGATCATCTTTTTTAATCTTTATATCTTCGATGCAAATTTCTTTTTTCATTCCATCACGATCAGTTAATTTATTTAGGATTAATTATGTTATTTAGGATTTAAAATCTCAATGGGTCATAAATGTTATATGAATCAGTTTTATTGTTGTTGATCATATCAGATATTATCATTGCAGACGTGGTACCATTATTCATACCCCAAAATCCAAATCCAGTAGCAACATAAATGCCATTAGAAGAGGTCATACCTATCATGGGCAAACTATCATCGCTAATACTATCATGGCTTGACCATCTATACTCAATTGACTCAACATCTAAGTGTTGTCTGGCATAATTTTCAAGACGATTATAATAATCCTCTCTATTCTCTACATCAATTGGGCTATGTTCTCCTGCCACTATTACTAACTTGCCCTTATCAGTTGGGGTGGTTCGGTAGGTATGTGTTGGGTCAAAATCTATGAACATGCCATCAGGAAACTCCCCATTAATATATAACCCCATAACATAGGATCTTGCGGGGTGTAAATGTTTTTCAAGTTTGTCAGGATCATAAACTGGTGTGTGGGTTGTAACTACAACATTATCGGCCCATATTGAACCTTTATCCGTTATTACTTCCTTGTTATTACTTCCTTTCACTGTTATTGCGCTTGTATTCTCGAATATGTAACAACCATCACCATCAAGATTTTCAGCTAATGCTAGAAGGTACTTCCGTGGATGGAATTGTGCTTGATTCTCGTACATTAATCCGCCGGCAGTTTTGAAAGGTAATGGGATGTTATCCACTAGGGAAACTGGAAGTCCTAGCTCTTTAGCGGCTTTAAATTCTTCGTTTATTTTATCGACCTTAGAGTCTGACTCTGTGTAAATATATAGGGGTATACGTTCGAATTCACATTTTATATTTTTTTCAGAAACAATTTCAGCTATTTTATTTAGTGCTTTTTGGTTGGTATCAGCATAAATTTGAGCTTTAGCCTTACCTAGATTTTTTATTAGGTCGCTGTATATCATATTAGGAGCAACACTTATTTTGGCGGTTGTACCTATAGTAACATCTTTAACAATTCTGTTAGATTCTATTAAAGCTACTTTATAACCCAAGTCTTTAAGCAGGGTTGCAGTAGTGATTCCTGCAATTCCACCACCAAGTATCACTGTATCCACTGTCAATCCTTCTTTAAGTGAAGGAAAATTTGTTTTAGGACATGTTTTTATCCAAAATGATCCATTTCTACTATGTTTGTCTTGATGAGCCATGAAAGTACACCTCTTTCCAATTGATTTATTAATATCTAGGTTTTAAGGTTGCATAAAAGTTGTGGCATATTCACTATATCTAACATATAATTTGATTTTAGAATTTAAATAGAAAAATAATTAAGATAACTATTACAAAAAAATATAATAGGTGATAACATGAAGGTACATCTTCGTGTCTTTGTTGAGATTGAGAATTTGGGAAAGGCAATGAACGCACTTTCAGATGCGGGTATTACAGGATTTTATATTTTAGAATACAAGGGTATGTCTCCACAAGATTGGAAAGGATTTGTTATAAAAGAAGATCCAGAATCTACCATTGGTCTTATTAGGGATTATGCCAAGGATGCAGTTTTAGTTTGTAGTGTAGTCAATGAAGAGAGGGTGGATAAAATTGTTGAATCTGTTCAAAAAGCCCTGGAAGGTGAAAAATATACTATACTCGAAGTCCCGATCAGAAGAATAATTGTTAGTTACGGCGACATCAACAAGAAAAATACAGATGAAAAGGCAGAGCCATGGATTTTTGAAGAGCAAGGGCCATGTTTCAAATGTGGTGAAAATGCAGCACAAAAAATCATAATTGATAAAAATAAGGCTCAAGTATTCTGCAGTAAATGTGGTGCTTCAAGTTCCTATAACTTATATACAGATAAATTAGAAGACAAATAATGGAAATATATCCTAATTGGGATGTCATGATCCTGACGAGTGATGATATTAAAAATGCAAGTTTATACTAAGCTAAGATTTGCCTTTTTAATTATTTCCATCTAGTTATATTCATAAAGCAAAATTTTTTATTTTAGTATGTATGTTACAACATAAAAAAATATGATGGCAACTACAATAAAAACTGTTAGTGATTTAGCGTCCATTTTTTAACACACTCCCTGATTGATAAGTTTTACAATTTTTTTTAGGATTATCTGAAATATGTAATCATATTCATCTCATACTAAGAATAGTAATTTGATAACATATTTAAAAATAACTTAAATTAAATATGAAAATTTTCCTTATTGAACTGTGCAACATTTTTGTTTAGGATAGTTAATCTAAAAACCATCGATGCATATATCTTATTTTTAGATGTATGGTCTTCTTCCATTTAATGATTTAATTAATTTAATGGGATGTGGTTTTAGCTTGATTATTTTTATTTTTGAAAAATAGATAGATTTAAATATTATAACTTTTAATGTTTAATTGTCACAAGTTTAAATTATAAATGTGAAAATCATCACATAATTAATATATAAAATTATAATTATATGAAAATTTATCGACACAAACGAAAATAAATATGAAAAACATAGAAAAATTTTATGCTGTTATTCCGATGATTAGAAAAATTATAGTATAAAATAGAGTACATTACAAAATAATATGAAGAGTTTCATTATTCCTAATAACACTTTTATAGTTCAGAACATTTAGCTGGTAACAAATTGTCTTGAAATAAGTATATTATGGACAAGAAACATTCACATTCCGAGATTAGTATGAATATTAACCTCTTAGTATTAGTTAAATTTCCTATCTTATAAACGTATTGATAAACTTTAGATATAATTTGAATTATTAATCTTAACTATCATGGTTTGATATAAGAATTTTAATATACTATTTTTTTAACATTTCCATCTACAATCCATTTCAAAGCAAGACTTTAATCGAATTTAATAGAAATAATTATTGTTCTGTAATAACATATATAATTATGAAATATGATGTTGATAATGCCCATATTCAGTATATACATTACAATATCCTATGGTATATGATTGAGGTTGCATATTGTACGTAATTTTGTATTATCCAAACGTAAAACAAAATTAAAATTAATAAAAAACAATCGACTTTTACAAAAACAAAAAAAATCTTATAAAAATAATTAATGAAGTTGAAATACTTTAGAGTGTAAACATCTATTTTAGCTGATAAAAATGACAGAAGAAGATATACAATTCATGAAAAAGGCCATATTAGAGGCTAGAAAGTCTTTAAACGAGGGAGGAATTCCTATTGGTGCTGTGCTTGTGGCGGATAACAATATTATAGGCAGTGGCCACAATAGACTTTTACAAACAAATTCAACCATCAAACATGCTGAAATGGATTGTATTGAAAATGCTGGTAGATTAAAAGGACTCGATTATAAAAAGTGTACTATTTACACTACATTATCTCCCTGTGAAATGTGTTCTGGAATGATACTCCTATATAAAATACCAAGAGTAGTAATTGGAGAAAATATAACACTAAAGGGACCTGAAGATTATTTACAAAGTAATGGTGTTGAACTTATAAATTTGAATCTTAAAGAATGTAAGTCTCTACTTGAAAAATATATAAACAAAAATCCAGATATATGGAACGATGAGATTGAAAGAGTACACGATTAAAAATAGTTAATAATTAAAAAAAAATCAATAAATAGAACAATCTGTGATAAAATGACAGTGATAATAGATCCTCAAAATTCCGGAATTTCAGGCAACATGGTTATTGGAGCGTTGGTTGATCAGGGAGTGGATCCAGAAAAATTAATAGAAATTATGGAATATTATGCATCACACTTTGGTGATGTAAAAGTAAATATTAAAAAAGTTAAAAAAACCGGAATATCTGCAACCTTTGTTGATGTTGAAAGCCATGATCAGGCATCTATAAAATACATCGAATTAATAGATTTACTAGAATCAATTGAACATCCAAGCATCACAGGGGATATCATAAACTTTTCAAAAAATGTTTTCAAAACTTTAGCCGAAGCAGAGGCTATTGTACACGGTACAACAATAGATGAAGTACATTTCCATGAAGTAGGGGCTGCTGATGCAGTGGCCGATATTATTGGTGCGTCATATTTATTTTACAAGCTTGGAATGAACAATAAAAATGTCTATGGGATGCCAGTTGCTCTCGGAGGAGGTAGAATTAAAAGCATGCATGGAATACTCAGCGTACCAGCACCTGCAACACTTGAAATTCTAAGGAATATACCCACTTTTGGAGGACCAGTCAATCATGAGCTTACAACACCTACGGGTGCAGCTCTTCTAGTGAATATGGTTGATAAATTCATGGATTATTATCCATTTTTAACAGAAAAGAAAATAGGATATGGAGCAGGGACGATGGAACTATCACATCCTAATGTTCTAAGGATAACAGATGGTAAAACCTCCATGGACAGTGATCATGTAACGATACTGGAAACTAATATTGATAATGTTACTGGAGAAGTTATGGGCCATATATTCAACGTGCTCATGAAATATGGGGCTAGAGATGTGAGTATCATACCAACTATAACCAAGAAAAATAGGCCAGGTTACCTTTTAAGAGTGATAGCAAGACCAATTGATTGTGATGTACTTTCTGAAGCAATAATTAAGGAAACAGGTACTCTAGGTGTAAGGGTTATCCCATATGTTCATAGAAATATTACGTCACGGAAGATCGTTCCGGTTAAAGCAATGATAAAAGGGAAAATCGTAGAAATTAATATTAAAGTAGGAATGATTGGAAATGAGATAATAAGTGTCAAACCCGAATATGAAGATGCTCGTAAGGTATCTGAAGAGAGTGGAATGCCACTTAAAGACGTTATGGATGCTGCAAATGAAGCATTCATGGAAATATCAAATAAATAATTATTTTTATATAATCGTAAAAGATTAGGTGGATTTATATGAAATCGGGGAAAAAAATAGCTATAACTGTATTATCTGGAGGATTGGACTCAACAGTTGCAACAGCAGCTTTTAAAAACGATTATCAAATTCATGCTTTGACCTTTGACTATGGCCAGAGAAGTGTTGAAATGGAAATTAAATCTGCACAAGCAGTATGTAAAGAACTTGGTGCAGAACATACAGTAATAAAACTTCCTTGGTTATCAGAACTGGGAAGATCAGCCCTCACTACCAATAATGATATACCCGAACCCGGAATAAAGGAACTGGATGATATGGAAAGTTCTAAGGAAACTGCACTCAAGGTGTGGGTTCCTGGAAGAAATATTGTGTTTACTGCGATTGCAAACTCTTTTGGTGAGTCTATGGGTGCGGAGATTATAATAGTAGGCTGGGATCTTGAAGAAGCTGCAACATTTCCTGATAACTCTAAAGAATTCTTAAAAGCATTTAACAATGTATTAGAAGTTGGTTCATTTGATAAAATAAAAATAGAAGCACCTCTGATTGATATGAATAAAATTGACATAGTTAAACTGGGAAATGATATAGGGGCCCCAATGAATTTGAGCTATTCATGTTACAAAGGATTTGAAGATCATTGTGGTGTCTGTGAATCTTGTATGCGTAGAATCAGGGCATTTACTAATGCTAAAATTGAGGATAAAACCGTATATATGGAATAGAAAAAATTATTATAAACTCAACTATATACAACACCCGATTCAATTCAAATAGTATATAAATTGGCTGAGGTATGTAATTTTTATTATTTAAATTACTATTTTTTTAATAATATTGCACTGTACAAGGTTAAAAATTTAAATAAAATTGAACAAAATTTTAAACTGTTTTAAGTATTTTATTGACGTTTTCGGCTTTAGATTCCATTTCAAAGAAAATTAACCTAACTGTGCTTCTAGTTCAGTTAAAACAGTTAAAATGGCCTAAGATCCTCCATGGATTAACAAGATAGTTCATTCGCCAGTTTTTACTGACATTTGCCCGACACAGTCCGTGTTCAATTGACATGAAGCAGATTCTGCCGCACCTATTATAGTTGAACAATAGCTGAAAATATTCTAGCACAACTTCGGGGGGGGAGGGGTTCTTGAATCGATGAGAATTCCTTCTTTAGAAACAATACAAAGGCTTTTATTTCTTCAATCTATAAAATGCTTGAAAGAACATCATCTAACATTTCTTTGATTGTTTTTGTCATTATTCACCTGCTATTTAATTTAAAAATAGAAAAAAGATATATGAATTTATTTGATAATCATCAGTGTTTCGCCTGTACTTACAGTGTCCCCCTCTTCAATAAATATTTCTTCAACGGTTCCAGAATTTGGGGCATGAATATCATTTTCCATTTTCATGGCTTCCAATACTGCAACGATGTCTCCTTCATTCACATTATCATTTTTTGCAACCTTTAACTTCAGAATCATACCCTGCATACTTGAAGTAACACCGCCCTCAACAGGCCCACTCGGAGCTTTTACACTTGATCCTATCTCCATGAATCCTGTTGGAACTACTTTAACATCGAAAAGTTCTCCATCAACTTCTACATTGTATTCAGTTGGTATTGATGCGGTATTTGAACCTTCAACTTTTTTTGGTATTTCAAGTGGTTCTTCAATAACTTCTCCCCTTAAAAATTTAGGAGCTACAGCTGGATAGAGGGCATATGTTAAGACGTCTTCATCCTTTTTGATGATGCCTAATTTTTCTCCTTCAGCACGGAATTTTTCTAGTTCAGGTTTTAA
>PLTK01000139.1:0-10873 GCA_003164415.1 Methanobacterium sp.
GACCCGTTGCATTTAGAGGATATGGCGAACTAGGTGTATATCCTATGAATTGTCCTGTTGAAACTGTAATTGCTGTTTGGCCATGGGGAAAATATTTAGGTGAAGAAGCGATTGAAAAAGGTGTTGATGTTGGTGTGTCTAGCTGGCGTAGAATGGCACCGGATACTATGCCAAATATGGCAAAAGCAGGCTCAAATTATATGAACTCACAACTGGCAAAAATGGAATCTATTACAAATGGATATGATGAGGGCATAATGTTGGATTATCAAGGAATGGTCAGTGAAGGTAGTGGAGAGAATATTTTCGCTGTATTAGATAGAGTAATATACACACCTCCTATTTCATCATCATTATTATCTGGTTTAACACGTGATTCTGTAATTACTCTTGCTGGGGAGATGGATTTAGAAGTTCGACAGGAACAAATACCAAGGGAAATGCTATACATAGCAGACGAAGTTTTTCTAACGGGTACTGCAGCTGAAGTTACGCCTGTACGTTCTGTTGATAAGATTTTGGTTGGTGAAGGTTTCAGAGGCAGAATAACTAAAGATATTCAAGATGCTTTTTTTGAAGTGGTCAACGGTTCAAATGAAGATAAATACAACTGGCTAACATTTATTGATTAATGTATTATAAGTTATAAGTCAAAACTTTTAACATATAAGTTATAACTTATAACTATTCAAGTCCTTAAGGACATTATTAAGATAAATAATCCCAAAACTTTAAAAAAATAAAATAAAACTGATATCAATTATCAAATATTTCTTCACATAACTCTTCAGTTTTAACACGAATTCTATCAACAGGAATACCCTTTAATATTGCTGCTAACATTGCACCTCCAGCACCTACGCCCTCTTTCACAGATCCCCTAGTGTAGTTTACTAGTCCTTCTGTATCTGATTTGCCAAAATCAGGATCAACCGCAATAATTGATATGTCAGATATCTGGTTGATAATAAAGTTAATATCAGATGTTTCATCTTCTGAAACAAAAATAGTTGTAGCTATTGATAAAGAATTAAAATCAAAATCTGGAGATAAAGACTTTATAACTGCACAAACTGCAGTCATTTGTGTGCCGCCAGCAAGTGTAACAGGCACGCGACTACCCATTGCAATTCCTGCCACAGCTGGAATCATAGGATCTCCAATTGCATTAATTGCTAAGAAAGGATCCGACTTAAGTTCTTCAGCAGCATATCCTGAACATTCCAATCCATTTTTCACTACGCTATGTTTTAGTTTGTGAGGGTTTTCTGGAGTACTGCCACTCATTTTATGATCTACTTCATAACCTAATGCTGTTAGAATACCCAAAGCAGTAGTAGTACCNNGTTTCGTTAATGGAAATGTAAGGTATATTTGGTTTGATAACGGCTCCTGCATCGGCCACTAATAATGGAATATCAGCCAAATCAAGAGCTGCTTTTGTTATTATTGCCGGTGTAGGTGTTGAACTACCTTCAACCACAGTTTTTGGTATCTCTGGAAGACAAAGTGTCTTCCCCAACATTAAAAGTTCAACATCAGCAGCAGGCGTGTAATCTGTTAATTCGGGTGTTGCTCCGGCACCGGTTATCCCATTTATTCTAGATGTTAATGTATTTGCTATAACACATAAGAATAAAGAATCTTTATTTTTTAACTTCTGGATCATTTCTGATGACCCATAACATTTTATTGCTTCATCCATTTGTCTCACCTTCGATTGTTAGATATTGATATAAAATAAGATATAAATAATGTACAATTCATGCAATTGAATAGTGTACAATATAAAGATTTAAGGTTTAAATGTTATAGCTCGTAATTGTTTTAATTTACAGATAATTTTTAAATTCATAGACTAAAGGAAAAGTGGTTTTATTGATATGTATAGGAATTGAAGGTACCGCTGAAAAAACTGGTGTGGGAATTGTTGATTCTGATGGTGAGATTTTAGCATCTGTGGGTAATGCCCTTATCCCAGAAAGTGGAGGGATACACCCTAGAGAAGCTGCTGAACATCATGCAGCCAATATTGTTCCATTAATAAAGAAATCATTAGAAGAATCTGGCTTACTTTTAAATGATATTGATCTAGTTGCCTTCTCAAAGGGTCCGGGTTTAGGACCAGCTCTTAGAACAGTTGCTACTGCATCAAGAAGCCTTGCACTCATCCTGAATAAACCAATCGTAGGCGTGAACCACTGTATTGGTCATGTAGAAATTGGAAAATTAACCACCGGGGCCATTGATCCCGTTACACTATACGTTAGTGGTGGAAATACCCAGATTATTGCTTATGATTCGGGAAAGTACAGGGTTTTCGGTGAAACATTAGATATAGCCATGGGGAACTGTCTTGATCAATTCAGCAGATCGGTTGGATTAGGCCATCCAGGAGGTTCTAAAGTAGAAGAAATGGGAAAAAAATCAGATAAATATATTAAATTACCATATACTGTTAAAGGAATGGATTTATCATTTTCTGGACTTTTAACAGCGGCTATTAGGAAATATGAATCGGGCCAATCCATAGAGGATGTCTGTTACAGTCTACAGGAAACAGCTTTTTCCATGTTAGTTGAAGTAACTGAGAGAGCTATTTCACATGCCAAGAAAAAAGAAGTTTTACTATGCGGTGGAGTTGCTGCTAATACCCGATTAAGAGAAATGTTGGCTGTAATGTCAGAGGAACATTATGTAGATTTCTTTATGCCACCAATGAAGTACTGTGGTGATAATGGGGCCATGATTGCTTGGATGGGCCAATTAATGTATAAAAATGGGCTAGTTACCGAATTATCTGACACCAGAGTTATACAGAAGTACCGTACAGATGATGTTAATGTACCATGGATGAAAAGCTCAAAAATCTCATTAAAATTGCCACCATCAATGGTTGAGAAGGGGGCGGAAGCAAATATCTATTCTGGTCATTGGATGGATCAGGAAGTTCTAATTAAAAAAAGAATTCCAAAAAGTTACAGAATTGAAGTGCTTGACAATCTTTTAAGGAAAAAGAGAACCAAAAAAGAAGCCAAATTATTAGTGGAAGCTAAAAGGTGTGGTGTCAAAACTCCTTTAGTATACGACATAGATAAAGAAGAAAATGCTATTGTTATGGAAAATGTAGAGGGTATCATTCTTAAAACAATCTTTGAGGATTTAAATGATTCAGTGAAGCCAAATAGACCAGTTAAAAATTTATGTGAGAACATTGGAACGAATATAGCAAAACTTCACAATTGCAACATAATACACGGTGATTTAACTAGTTCAAATATGATCCTCAAAAACAACCAGGTTTATTTCATAGACTTCGGATTGGGTATGATTTCAGATCTAGTTGAGGATAAAGGTGTTGATTTGTTAGTTTTTAAAAAGGCAATCTCTGGAATCCACCATAAAATAGCAGAAGTCTGTTTCAAATCGATCCTAAAAGGATATTCTTCTGCACAGGATTATGAAAAGATAGTTAATAAAATTAACGAGATTGAAGGTAGAGGACGTTACAAAAGTAATTTAGAGTCATAAATATTTAAAGTTCGTATATTTACATTAAAAGACGTAAATTGTGACTTTTAATTTAAATTTTATTTAATTTAATAATATTGGTGAGATGAAGTAAATGAAGATAACATTTATAACTGGTAACCAACACAAAGTAAAAGAAGCCAAAGGTATCTTCGATAACTTTGGAATTGAACTGGAACATGTTGACCTCGGTTACCCAGAGATCCAAGGAGAACTGGTAGATGTGGCCAAGTACGGTGCAAAGCATGTGGCCAAGCGTTTTGGCAAGCCAGTAATAGTTGAAGACGCTGGAATTTTTATTAAAGCCCTTAAATGGTTCCCAGGAACTTATTCATCCTACATTCAGGATACACTGGGAAATAAGGGAATATTAAAATTAATGAGTGATGTTGAAGACAGATATGCCGAATTCAGGTCGGCCGTTGGGTTCTGCACCCCCAAAACCGAGCCCGAGATTTTTTTAGGCACTGTCCGTGGAAGTATAGGTTACTCTGAAAAAGGGAATGATGGTTTTGCATACGATCCCCTATTCAAACCCGAAGGATATGAAAAAACCTTTGGAGAGTTATCTATAAATGAGAAGAATGAATTCTCTCACCGCAGAAAATCACTTGAAAAGTTTGCAATTTGGTACAAAGATTATAGAGGTGATTAGATGGCAATAAAGCCGGAATGGACAGAATATTCAAATGAAGAAATTGAAGAACTCATATTAAAATTCAGGAAAGAAGGTAAATCCACCAGTGTTATCGGAGTTATACTACGAGATCAGTATGGAATACCTGATGTTAAAACAGTGACTGGAAATAAAATAACAGCCGTATTAGTAAAACACGGTCAGGGCGAAGAATATCCTGAAGAGCTTATTAATCTCATAAAAAAAGCAGTCAATATAAGGGATCATTTAGTAGAGAACCAAAAGGACCTTCACACCAAAAGGGGACTTAGGATAATTGAATCCAAAATTAGAAGACTCGTAAGATATTATGTAAGGGAAGGTGTGCTCCCTGAAGGATGGAGATATGATCCAAAAACAGCAGCACTCCTTGTTAAATAAGGCAGAAGAAGCCTGCGATCTATTGCGCGGGCATTTAAAACAGGATCATGTTGTGAGAATTATTTCTCACAACGATGCCGATGGGATATCAGCTGCAGGTTTAATGTGTAATGCCATTGCCAAAGAAGATGGTAAGTTCCATGTAACCATTGTTCCTAGATTAAAGGATGAAATAATTTCTAAATTTTTTAAAGAAAAATATAAACTGTTCATTTTTTGTGATATGGGTAGTGCAAATTTAAAGAGCATTAGCAGAATCAAGGGCGATGTGATCATAGCAGATCATCACCAGACAGATCCCAATGCAAGGCCTGGAGATAATATTGTTCATGTCAATCCACACCTATATGGGCTTGACGGTACAAAGGATGTTAGTGCATCGGGAGTCTCTTATCTGACTGTGAGACCTATGGGATATACAAACCTATCAGGACTGGCAATTGTGGGTGCTTTTGGAGATATGCAATATAGGAATGGTTTTACTGGTGTTAATAAGATGATCCTCAAAGATGGAGTGGAATCCAATAATATAGAAGTTAGAGATGATCTCAAAATAGCATACAAATCTAAAGAACCTCTTTATAAGGCATTATCCTACACTATTAATCCTGTTATTAAAAATATCTCAGGAGATGAAGAAGGTTCTGTAAACTTCCTTGAAAAAATTGGTATTTCATATGGGATTAAATTTGATGAATTGAGTAACGAAGAGAAGGATATACTCAAGAATGAACTAGTTGAGATAAATCCGGAAATATTCAGCAGTGTTTACAGTGTTCCATCAGAAATACCCGAACTAAGAAATCTTGAAGATTACTCCAACATATTGGATGCATGCGGCAAGAACAAAAAACATGGAATCGGGCTAAGCATCTGCATAGGAGATAGAAAGGATTCAATAAAAGAAGCTCAGGATCTAGTCAAAACCTATAGGGACGATATAGTCTATGGTATAGACTGGATTAAAAAAGAAGGTTCTGTTGTTCAAGACAAAATACAATACATATACGCCGAAGAAAAACGTAAAAAACGTATTATGGGTACCCTTTCAAGTATAGGTCTTGATCTGGAAATTTTAGATCCAGAAAAACCAGTATTAGCCATGTCAAGAATGGACAACATAATAAAAGTGTCTGGAAGAACCACTTCAAAAATGACTGAAAAAGGAGTTAATCTAGGATACGCCCTTGAAAATGCATCCAAAAGTTTTAATGGATCGGGTGGTGGACATAACATTGCAGCAGGAGCAGTTATTCCATATAGAGAAATGGATAATTTCCTTAACCTGGTTGATGAAATTGTAAGAACACAATTGAAAGTAAAATAATACGTATTAAATAGAATTACTCAAAAATCAAATCATGTGATAAAAATGCACCTAACACAAGAAGAAGAAGAAATGTACGATGGTGAGAAAGGACTAGCCGTTGAGAAGTGTATGGAAATCCTTGTTGCCTTGGGTGATATATATGGTGCGGAAAAATTTGTTCCAATTACATCTGCCCAGATATCTGGTGTTTCATACAAAACTATAGGTGATGCCGGGCTTGAATTTATTGAAGAGCTTTCAAATGATGCACAAGTCAGAGTCCCATCTACTTTAAATCCTGCAGGTGTTGATCTTCAAATATGGAAAGAATTAGGATTTTCAGAAGAATTCACAAAAAAACAACTGGCAATAGTAGATGCATACCAAAAGATGGGTGTATCAACTACATGCACATGCACACCATATTTAGTTGGTAATGTTCCAACTTTCGGTTCACATATTGCATGGTCAGAATCATCAGCTGTATGTTATGCAAATTCTGTTTTAGGTGCCCGAACCAATCGAGAAGGGGGGCCTGGAGCATTAAGCGCTGCCATATGTGGAAGGACAGCCAATTACGGATATCATCTTGATGAGGGTAGAGAACCCAACTTATTTGTTGAAGTAGAAACTCCTGTAGAAGGATCTGATTTTGGAGCTGTTGGTTACATGGTTGGTAACAATATAGGAGGGGGAATTCCGTACTTTAAATTTGAAAGTACACCCACCACAGATCAACTGAAATGGCTTGGAGCAGCCCTTGCATCTTCCGGTTCTGTTGCATTGTATCATGTAGAAAATATCACCCCTGAAAGTAAGTGGGCAGCCAAAATCATTTCTGATGATAAAATAGAAAAATTAACTATTAATAGGGCAGATATAGATGAAACAAGGATAAAATTATCTACAACAGAAGATAAGCCGGATCTAATCTGTGTTGGATGCCCACATGCGTCTCTTGAAGAGATTAAGCGAGTAGCAGAAACTGTTCGTGGACTTAAACTTGAAAATATGCTTTGGGTTTGCACATCTATCTCTGTAAAAGCCGCTGCCGATAGGATGGGTTATACAGAAATAATAGAAAATGCTGGTGGAAAAATGGTCTGTGACACATGTATGGTGGTAGCTCCTATTGAAGAGTTAGATTATAAGGTGGTTGGTGTGGATTCTGCAAAAGCAGCGAATTACGTACCTAATATGTGTGGATTAGAAGTTGTTTACAACGATCTAAAAAACTTGATTATTGAAAAGAAATAATCCATAACTTTTTTTTAATGAAATTTTTGATATTAAATCAAAAACAATAAAATTCTTTATTTTATAAGAAAAATCATTTATTAACCTTGATTCTAATTAAAAATATCAAAATCACCATATTTTATATGTTCATTTTTAGATATAGATCACCATGGGAAAATGGATACAACACCCCTTGATTAAAGCCGAAAAAATTGAGTCACGACTTTACCAGCAAGTATTAGCAGCTGATGTGCTTAAAAAGGGTAATTCAATGATAGTGGCACCAACAGCTCTAGGAAAAACTATAGTAGCTGCTTTAGTAGCCGCAGAAAGACTAATGACTTTTGAAAACTCTAAGATTTTGATCCTAGCACCGAGTAAACCTCTNNATTACCGGTGCCATAAAACCTGAAGAAAGGATAAGAAGATGGAACGATTCACAAATTATCTGTGCAACTCCACAAACAGTTGAATCAGACTTAATATCCGGCAGATACGATCTTAAAAAAGTTTCGGTATTAGTATTTGATGAATGTCATAGAGGGGTAGGATCCTATTCATATGTTTATCTTGCATCGAAATATATGAAAGAAGCGAAAAATCCCCTAGTATTAGGACTTACAGCATCTCCTGGTTGGGATGAAGAAAAAATTCAAGGCGTATGTGAAAATCTATTTATAAAAGAGGTTGTTATTAAAAATGAAGAGGATTCNNCTCAAAAATATAAAATCCCATTTGGAAAAGGCTTTGAAGGTTCGGCTTAAAACTCTTAAAACAATGGGAGTTATCAGCTCAATATCTAATGTTAGTAAAAAAGATGTTTTAGCTGCTAAGGGAAAGGCTCAAAATCGGATAGGACACAGCTTACATCCACCTCAAAAATGTTTCATTGCAGTTTCAATTTTAACTGCAGTCATAAATATTTTGCATTCATTAGAACTCTTGGAAACCCAAGGCACAACTACTTTAAATAAATACTTTGAACGACTCAAGAAAAAAAAGACAAAAGCAGCTAAAGGACTAATTAATGACACTGCTTTTCAAATGGCAATAGGGCTTACTGAAAATGCATATAAGAAAGGAATTGACCACCCCAAACTTAAGAAATTAATGAGTATATTAAAAAAAGAGCTTAAAAAATCGGATTCAAAGATAATTATCTTTACACAATTTCGAGACTCTGTTGAAAATATTTTCCAACATTGTTTAGCCAACGACATCAACGCAGTTAAATTTTACGGCCAAGCACCAAGAGAAAATGAAAAGGGATTAACTCAAAAAAAGCAAAAAGAAATTATTAAAGCATTCAAAAGCGGACAATATGATGTTTTAATATCTACAAGTGTTGCTGAAGAGGGGATAGATATACCCGCTGTTGATCTTGTCATATTATATGAACCTGTTCCCTCTGAGATAAGGATGATTCAAAGAAGAGGTAGAACTGGACGTAAAAATTTGGGAAAAATGTACATACTTATTACTAAAGGTACTCGAGACGAATCCTACTATTGGTCAAGCATCAATAAAGAAAGACAAATGAAAAAACAGCTTTCAAAGAATTATAGAAAGGATTTAAATGATTTTAAAGTAATAGAAGTTGAAAAATCCGAAGAAGTTAAAGAAGAAGATTCTAGACCAGTTATTTATGCTGACTCAAGGGAAGGTAGTTCAAGGGTATTAAGGGAACTTGAAAGATTAAATGTTGATATAAAAGTAAAAAGTCTTGCTGTTGCTGATTACCAAGTAAGTGATGATGTTGCAATTGAACGAAAGACAAACAATGATTTTATTAGTTCTATAATGGATAAAAGACTCCATAAGCAGGCAAAAGAACTTGTGGACAATTTTAAAAAACCATTGATGATTATTGAAGGTGCAGAACTTTATTCTGGTTTCATACATCCAAACGCTGTACGTGGAGCAATGGCATCGATTGCTGTAGATTTTGGAATATCAATAATACCTACAAGATCTCCAGAAGATACAGCAGCCATGATTTATAGGATAGCAGTAAGGGAACAGACACATGAAAAGTCTGATATTCAAATTAGGACAGAAAAAAAACCTTTAACCACTTGGGAACAGCAGCTTTACATAATTGAATCACTACCAAATATAGGTCCTGTAACAGCAANNGTTGAAGGTATAGGAGATAAGATAGCTAAGAGAATTTTGAGAGTTGTTGATTCTGGTTTTAAAACCATTAAAACTGAAAGATATTTAAAATTAAAAATGGACAATGAAATGGTTCAACAAATGTCTGAGAAGGATAGATGATCTAAATCAATATCCAAAAGTTGATTTAACCATTTATTACAGTTACAATTTTAATAAAAAAAGTAAGGAGTGGTATGTTTGCATATTTTAATGGATGACCGTGGCAAAAAGTACATGGTAGCCGATAAAGAGTTCCATACAGATTATGGATTTATAACAGAGAAAGATATCGTTGGATCAAGTCCTGGTGATATACTCAAAACCCATTTAGATAGAGAATTCAAGGTTATAAAACCAAATGTTAACGATTATATAGAACTTATGGAAAGGAAATGTAATATAATCCTTCCAAAGGATATTGGAATAATTACAGCAAAAACCGGGCTTGGTTCGGGATTTAAGGTTTTAGATGCTGGAACTGGTGCTGGTGCAACTGCGTTGCATTTTGGTAATATTGTTGGAAATGATGGTAAAGTATATTCCTATGAAATCCGTGAAGACTTTGCAGAAATTGCTGAACGAAACATTAAAGGATTTGAACTTGATAATGTAGAAATTAAGTGTAAAGATGTAACAGAAGGTATAGATGAAGATAATTTAGACTTAGTATTTTTAGACCTTCCAAAACCTTGGGATGTTGGAGAATTTGCTAAAAAATCTCTTAAAGTTGGTGGTTATATAGCAACTTATACACCATTCATTGAACAGGTTCAGATACTGCAGAGGGTACTTAAAAAAATAGGATTTTCAGAAGTTGAAAGTTTTGAATGTACATTAAGGGGAATTGAAGTAACAAACAAAGGTACAAGACCAAAAACACGAATGGCCGGGCATACAGGATACCTTACATTTGGAAGGAAACTTTGAATAAATTAATATGAAAGCTGTTAGAAAGGATAAAATTAATTATTATATGCTATGAAATTTAAATTATAAAAGTCCTTAATTCAATTTACAGGTGTTTAAATGGTCTTTGATCAAAAAAATATTATTTCAATAAGCGATTTTAGTAAAGATGATATAGAGTACATTTTAAGACTTTCAGAAAAGATGGAACCAATAGCAAGGTCTAAAAAGCAGTCAAATGCTCTTTCAGGAAAGATTCTTGGAATGTTGTTCTATGAACCATCTACACGAACAAGATTATCCTTCGAAGCTGCTATGAAGCGATTGGGAGGTAATACTATAGGGTTTGCTGAGGCTAATGTAAGTTCAGCTACTAAAGGTGAAAATTTAACTGATACAGTAAAAATTGTGGCAGAATATTCCGATGCAATAGTAATAAGACATAATATGGAAGGAACAGCACGTTTTGCAAGTAGTGTTGTAGACGTACCAGTTATAAATGCAGGTGATGGTGCGGGTCAACATCCAACCCAAACATTATTGGATTTATATTCTATGAAAAGATTACTTGGCAGAATTGATGATCTGCATGTAGCCCTTATTGGAGACCTTAAGTATGGTAGAACCGTTCATTCACTGGCATATGCTTTGGCAATGTTTGATGTGAAAATGAG
>PLTK01000139.1:10924-15416 GCA_003164415.1 Methanobacterium sp.
CTCGAAGACAGTGATCTTATTGTGATGCATCCTCTTCCAAGGGTAGATGAAATATCATACGATGTGGATAACACTAAGTATGGAAAATATTTTGAACAAGCGTTTTATGGGGTTCCAGTACGTATGGCTCTTCTAAAATCAATGATTGATAGCTATGAAAAGTGATTAGAAAAATAGTTCAAAATAGAATAAAAATTCTATTTTAATTTTATTTATTTAAAAAATGGAAGAAATGACATTTTATTATCCATTCCATATAGCATCTTCAAGTAATCCCATTTCACATTGAAGATCGATGATATTAGTTCTTCCCTTTCCTCTACCTCTGGATATTGTCTTAGTGGATATTAAACCCAGCATTTCCAGTTCGTTTATAAAGTCAAAGATTCTTCTGTATGAAACAGAATCGCCCTTAGAAAATTCTTTATAAACTTCATAAAGTCTTCCGGATGTTATTTCTTCTTTTTCTTTTGTTAAATATAATATTGATTCCAATACTTTTTGTTGCTGACTTGGGAGAGTCATTACAATATCTGTAACCTTATTATGTTCTATGTAATCCTTAGCTTCACGTACATAGTTTTCAAAAACAGTTTCAGAAGCTTTTTCATCTGCAAGTTCGCCGGATGTACGTAATAGATCTAAGGCATATCTTGCATCACCCTCTTCTTTAGCAGCTAATGCAGCACAGAGAGGTATAACATCATTATTGAGTACATCATCTTTAAATGACATTTGTGATCTTTCATGTAGGATATCTACTAGTTGCTGAGCATTGTAAGGCGGGAAAACAATTTCCCTATCACGTAAGCTGCTTCTAACTCTGGGTTTGATAAACTGTTTAAAATCAACAAAGTTGCTTATGGATGCAATTGAAACATTGTCAGTTCTTGTTAAAGTATAGAGAAGACCATCACCATCATTTTTTAATAAAATATCAACTTCATCTAAAATTATTATTAAGATAAGATCCTTACCAAAAACATTTTTCTTGAAAAGATCACGGAATGCATGAATGACTTCTGCTTTGGTCCATCCCCTATAAGGAACATCACGACCCATCTGTTGACATAAACGGGCAATTACTTGATATTCTGTGGTGTAATCTGTGCATCGAATATATTCTACCCTGACATTAACTTTTTTTTCCTTTGAAATTTGTTCTAATTGCTTCCTAGCAAATTTTGCAACAGCAGTTTTACCTGTACCTGTTTTACCATATATTGTGACATCTGGTGGAGTAACACTACTCAATGCTTCAATCCAATATTTTGCAACAGATTTTATCTGTTCCTCACGATGAGGTAATTTTTCAGGTAGGAATCTATGATCTAAATATTTTTTGCATTTAAAAACTGTCTTTTTCTCGCCCAATTCTTCAAATATATTCATTCTACCACTTATTCCATTTTAATAAAAAGATCAATAATTTTATGATAGTATTCAGCATTTAATTAAATTATTTAATTTATAGGAATTTTAGTCATAAAAAACCCATAATTTTGATGTCATTGAAATGATTTGTTCATTAACATAGGAAATGAGAGGTGCATTTCAAGTGTAAAAAATTTAATTAAATTCCACACCAAAAAGTTTGAGTTATGTTTCAAATGTAAAACATAAAAAATTATATTTTGATAAACTGAGAGGTGCATTGCAAGTGTAAACTTTAAGATCAAATTGAAGAATTTATGAGTGAAAGGTACATTGCAAGTGTAAATAGTATTCAGTGAATTGTTTGTATTATAGTTTTCGAGTTTTTCTTTTTATTAAAAAAATTTAATTATATAAGTTTTTATTTTTTGATAAATTTTGCATATAATATTTTTATATAAACTATGTTATGAGTCTAAATTAAATTTCAAGATATAAAATTAATAAATAATAATTTTTTATGAAACTTTTATAATTTTATAATTTGACTTTAAATATTTGTATTAATCATATTGTGTAAAATGGGATTGGATTGTTTTTTATTATTATATAGGTACATTTATATAGTATAAAATAGAATTAAATTTCAGTATAATTAAAAATAAATTATAATAAATTAAAATATTAATAAAAAAGGATATTGAACTATTTTTTCTCGAATATTTTTTTTATAAAAAATTTACAGGGTTAAATATTGATTTATATAGGATTTTATGGTAAAATATCGTTAATTTGCAATTAATTAATAAGTTGAATTTAAAATTACAATCATTTTCTTGTTATATTAAATCTTTTTTAATATAAAATGAATTTTTATCCACATTAGCTTAAATTATGTTAAAAAATATTCATTAATACACTTGAAATGTATCTTTAAAAATTTTAATAAAATTATTTTTTTTAAATTGAATTGCAGGTTCATATGTTACACTTGCAATGCACCTCTCACATACAATTTCAATGATCTTAATCTATAGTTTACACTTGAAACATACCTCCATTCTGAAATTTACTATTAAAATTTAATTTTTTTTATTTATTTTTACACATTTTTTCAAAATTTGATTTTTATTTATTTTACACATGAAATATATCTCTCATCCTATATCTTTAAAATTAACAACACTCTTTTTAATGATTAAACTATATTGGAAATAAAGCTAATTAAAATTAGAATTTTACTACTAAAATTAATTATAAACTTATTAAATATTATAATCAATAAAAAAAGGTTTTTTTATGGATCCATTATCAATACTCGGTATTATTTTTATAGCAGTTATTATTGATTTATTATTTGGTGAATTACCATCAAAGATACATCCTGTTGTATTTATTGGACGAATAATTGTAATTTTTAATAAATTTAAAGAAAAATACCCGCGTATTAATAAAAAAATTGCAGGGGCATTTTTAACTATATCCCTTATACTATTGCTTTCTGCAATTTTTGCAGTTCTTATATGGATTTTTAAGTTTAATTACTTGTTAATGATCTTAATATCCTCAATTCTTCTCTCAACAACTTTTTCAATAAAACTTTTAATAAGCTCCGCAGATGCAGTGAAAAATGATCTGAATATTGATATTGAACATGCTAGAAAATCTGTTTCATATCTTGTTAGTAGAGATACAAGTCAATTATCTTATGAAAAAATAATTTCAGCAGTTATAGAAACTTTAACAGAAAACATAACTGACTCTGTTGTTTCCCCAATAATTTATACATTTATATTCGGTATTCTAGGTGGAATTACATACCGGGTTGTTAATACTCTAGACGCCATGGTTGGCTATAAAGATCCTAAAAACAAAAATATTGGATGGTTTCCTGCGAAATTAGATGATATTTTAAATTATTTGCCTGGTAGATTTACTGGGATTTTAATCATTATGGCTGCTTTCATTCTAAGATTTGACTGGCGAAATTCGTATAATATAATGATGAGAGATGCCAAAAAAACACCCAGTCCAAATTCAGGATATCCTATGGCTGCAACAGCCGGGGCTTTAGGTATACAACTCATAAAGCCTGGATGCTATAAATTAGGCGATCCAATTAATAATTTAAAATCTGAAACTATAACTGAAACAATTCAACTAACAAAGATATCTATTATTCTCTTTTTAATGGTGTCAGCGTTTTTATTTTTACTATTTATTATTTTACTAACAAATATTTGAATAGTTTTGAACTAAATACATAGTTAAAACATAAGATAACTTATTAAATTCATGGGATAGTTTATCCAAATCACGATGTGATAAAATGAAAATAGCCATAATAAGCATAACACAGAATGGTAAAAACATTGCTAAAGATATTTCAAGTGCTCTTAAAGAAGATCCAACAGTAATTAAAGCTGATACATTCCATAAAAATGTTAAACAGAATTTAGAATCTATATTCCATTCCTACGATTGTATTATAGGTATTATGGCAACCGGTATAATGATTCGAAATATTTGTTCGTTGATAAAGAATAAAAAAGATGATCCTGCAGTTTTGATCATAGATGAAAATGGTCAACATGTTATCAGTCTTCTTTCAGGACATTTAGGTGGTGCAAATGAACTTGCAATCAAAATCGCCGATATGATCCAAGGCGAGTCTGTAATTACAACCGCTACAGATATAAATAATAAATTAGGCATAGACTGCCTTGCAAGAAAATATTACTTGAAGATCGATGATATTTCTAAGATTAAAATTATAAATTCAGCATTATTAAATAATGAAGTTGTGCAGTTAGCTATTGGATCTAAATATAAATTCATTTGGGAAGATTTGGATATTAAAAAGACTTATGATAAGATCGAGACTAGATCAGACGATATAACAGTATCATCTGGTTCTGTTACTACTCATTTAAAGCCCAAAAAAATAGTTGTGGGATTAGGGTCTCGAAAAAATATTGAAACAAGTGCAGTTGTTAATGGTGTTAAAGCAGCTTTAAACATTCTTAATTTACCTATTGAACGTATTGATTTACTCGCAACTGGAGATATGAAAGAAAAGGAAATGGGAATAATAAATGCTGCAGAAAAGCTTGGTCTG
>PLTK01000081.1 GCA_003164415.1 Methanobacterium sp.
AGTTTTTCATTTAAACGGAAGTCTTCATCTGCTGTTTTTTGATTATAGGGCTTGAATTTTTTATATTTTTTTATTTTATTATCTAGCCTGTCTATTTTTGATTTATCATCTAAAAAAATATGTTTACGTTTTTTCAAATTTTATCCCCTGAAAATACTGTCTTTTTTAATATTTTAAGATTGCAAGATTTATAAGGTTAGTGGATTAATAAATCCTGGATTTTAAATAAATGAATATAATGCAGACTGTGCCCATAATAGAATGTTAATGATGTTTATGAATAATTTAAAAATATATAAAGACAAATATCAAAGATAATCCATTATAAACCTTTTAAATCAATATTGGTCCTATAATTTCCGCTGATAAACTCATTACCGTCTAAAAAAAATCTCCATAACTTATCTTTATACTCTTCTGCATAGTCAATATTTATTCTGGGTGTAGCTACGATTTCTTTATTAGCATCTGATGTGCTGTTTGACAGAATATATAATTCATTATCGCACAAATCTATTCCATTTAAAAAAGTTTTAATATCAAATGCCTGACAGAGTTTTGAAGGGCCATTTGTTAAATTTTTAAACTTGCTTCTATTACTATCTGACAAATTAATATTTCTGCGTTTACCCATTAATTCTATTCCTTCACACGGTTTTAAAGCTCTTATGAGTACAGCTTCGGGCATATTCTCTTTTTGAGTTACCACATTAAAACAATAATTATTACCATATACTTGAAAAATATATGCAAACCCCCCAGTTTTAAATAGGGGGTCCATTCTTGGGGTGTGTCGATATTTATATGAATGTGCCCCTTTATCTTTTGGGCCTTTATATGCTTCTACCTCTACAATTTGGCCTTTAGTAATGCCTTCTGGAGTTTTATGTATTAGATAACATCCTAATAATTCTTTTGCAACTAGTATTGTGTCTCTTGTATAGAATGATCTGTCTAGTTTCATGGATTACTCACTGTATAGATCAGAATATCTGAAACAATCTACCATATGGTCGTTTACCATGCCTACAGCTTGCATGAAAGCGTAACATATTGTTGGGCCAACAAATTTGAAACCTCTCTTTTTCAAGTAGCGACTCATACTTTCAGATTCTGAAGTTGATGATGGTATGTCTTCCATCTTTTTCCACATGTTTTGTTTAGTTGTTCCATCTGTGAATCTCCAGATATAGCTGTCGAAGCTCCCATATTCCTCTTGGATATCTAATAATGCCGCTGCATTAGTAACAGCAGAGCGAATTTTCAACTTATTACGTACTATACCAGAATTTTCTCGCAATTCCTCTATCTTATCTTCGTTGTATACTGCAACTTTTTCGGGTTCAAAATTATCAAATGCTATTCTATAATTATCTCGTTTCCTAAGTATGGTTGTCCAGCTTAAACCTGCCTGGGCACCTTCTAACACTAGAAATTCGAAAAGAAGCCTGTCATCATGAACAGGAACGCCCCATTCTTTGTCATGATATTCAATCATTAATTGATCAGTATTTACCCACGGACAACGTATCTTCATATATTTTTATTTATTTTTAACACAATATTTACTTTACCTAATTGCTGTAAATTGAAAAAAAAATTTAAATAAAGACTTTTATTTAGATATTATTTAGTTTAACAAATTTTATAAATTCTTAAATTCATATATTAGACGTAATAAATGGATGTTTTTAAAATTTTGGGGGTATTTACCTTGTTTGAATCAAATGGTAGTGAATTAGATTTATTGACCGATAAGAATAGTGTTTTAGTTTTAGTTGATTATCAGCCGACAATGATTAAAAGTATAGCTTCAGGAGATAAGACCATCATTAAAAAAGCAGCAGTTCTTGCTGCTAAAGCCGCAAGCATTTTGGATGTACCGGTTGTTTTGTCATCAATCAATCCCAAAAGCAATGGAGATGTTTTTCCAGAAATTAGAGAACTCTTTCCAGAGCAGGAGATATTTGCGAGAAAAGTTCCAAGTTTTGATGCATTTGAAGATCAAGGAACCTATGATGCCGTTAAAAAAACAAATAAGAACAAATTAGTAATATCTGGTCTGTGGACAAGCATGTGTTTCACTTATACAGCCCTTCATGCTGTTAAAGATGAGTATGATGTTTATGGATTAATGGATGCTGCTGGTGATTCCACTATAGATGCTCATAATTATGGTGTTAAAAGGATGTTACAAGCGGGTGTTATTCCAATTACACTAGAATCATTAGTTTCTGAATGGATGCATGATTGGGATAATCCAAAATCAGGGAAACTATTAGAAGAAGTTTATTCAAAGTATGGGGCAATGATTGGGATTCATTAAATCATATGATTAAAACCGTACAAGAATTCCCCTCTTCTTTAGATGTTCCTTTACTACCTGAACAGGATATTCATTAAAATGGAATATACTTGCTGCTAGAGCAGCATCTGCTTTTCCAATTTTAAATGCATCGTATATATGATCAGGGTTACCAACACCACCAGATGCTATTACGGGGATATCCAGATTTTTGCTCATTGCACGTGTAAGTTCGAGGTCGTATCCATCTTTTGTTCCATCACGGTCCATACTAGTTAACAGAATTTCTCCGGCCCCTCTTTTCTGGCATTCAATTGCCCATGATATGGCATCAATTCCTGTAAATTCACGCCCGCCGTATATACTACAATCAAACCAGCAATAACCCTTGTCAGTCTCAATAACTATCTTATCGGAATTTTCTTTAGGATTTTCAACATATCTCCGTTTAGCATCTATGCCTATGACACAAGCCTGTGATCCTACAACCTTAGATGCTTCATTTATAAGATCGGGATTTTGAATGGCTGCAGTGTTAGTAGAACATTTATCTGCACCTGCCCTTAGCATATTAACATAATCTTCAGGTTTTCTAATACCTCCACCCACGCAGATAGGTACAAAAACATTCTCTGTTGTGGCTTTAATCACTTCTGCCATAGTTTCCCTTCTTTCATGAGAAGCGGTTATATCAAGAAATACTATTTCATCTGCGCCATCCTCATAGTACTTTGTTGCAAGTTCAACGGGTTCACCCGCGTATCTTATCTGTTTGAATTCAACTCCTTTAACTACCCTACCATTAGGAACGTTAAGATCGCAGTCGAGACATGGTATAATCCTTTTTGCCAGCATTTTTACCCCATTAAAGTTTATTTACATCGAATTTTTTTATATATGAATTGGTTGTTTTAAGTTGATATCTTATCTTATAACATAACCATTTTAAGTAGTAAGATCAAAAGTTTGATGTTGTTGCTACAAATTTATAACAATGAACAGTTATATTTATTAATATATTCTGGTCAAATGATTTTATTCAGTATTCCATAAAGAATTTGGGCCTGTAGTCTAGCCAGGAATATGACGTGGGACTTCGGATCCCAAGGTCGGGGGTTCAAATCCCCCCAGGTCCGCTATTTTCAATATTTTTCTTATTTGCTTAATTAAACTCTAATACTCTTTTCACTTAATTTAAACCGGCTAAACATGTCAACATCATCAAAAACTTTAAGTTCCTTGAATGTATAATATCAACAATTGTTAATGATAATATCAAAAATATTCAACTTAGTTTTTTTTCTTTAAATAAAAATTATATTAAATGGAAAAAATCATATAAAGGGTGATATAATGGATAAAGAATCATTACCAACCGTTTTTATATCTCATGGACCACCTACTTTATTGTTGGAGAATATTCCAGCTAGGGAGTTTTTAAAAGATCTTGGAAAAACTTATAGAAATGTAAATGCAGTCCTTTGCATATCTGCACATTGGATGACTTCAACTCCTACTGTTAATGCTGTTGAAGAGAATGAAACCATACACGACTTCTATGGATTTCCACCCGAACTCTATCAAATGGAATATCCTGCATCAGGATCCCCGAAATTGGCTCAAAGAACTGCCGATCTAATAAACAATAATGGGTTGGGTTGTGAAATTGATCGTACACGGGGTTTAGATCATGGTGCGTGGGTTCCTGCTATGTTGATGTTTCCAGATTTGGAGGTACCAATATTACAACTTTCAATACAGCAGCACATGGATCCTGAGGCACATCATAGATTAGGTAATGCCATAAAATCCTTAAAACATGAAGGGATATTAATTCTGGGTAGTGGAGGTGCAGTCCACCCTTTAGGATATGCCCCACTAAGGCCTGGTGCTAAAACAGATCAATGGGCTTATGATTTCGATTCATGGCTCACAAAATCTGTTACACAGGGTGATTATTCTGCTTTAATTAATTACAGTAAAGTGGCACCTTATCCTGAAAGGGCCCACCCTTATCCTGACCATTATATGCCATTAATCACCACAATGGGTGCAGCAGGTGAAGGGGCTAAGGGTGAAGTGATTCATAATAGTTGGTTCTGGGGAGATATGGGAATGGGTGCGTATGAATTCAATATTAAATGAATATTTTATTATTAAAATTAAATCATAAAAATCTAAAGGGACTATAAAAATGACATCAGACAAGAACAAACCTAAAATAAGAATAATGAAAGATGGACCCTACATAGTTTCAGGAGCGGTACCACTTATTAAACAGGGAATAGGGACGGATGATGAAGGTAATTCTTACCAATGGAGTATGGAAATTAAGTATCCTTTAAAGGACAATTATTCACTTTGTCGGTGTGGAAAATCTAAAAATAAACCATTTTGTGATGGTACACATTTAAAGATTGAATTTGATGGGACTGAAACAGCAAGTAAAGAACCGTATATGGCTGAAGCAATCGGAACAGACGGACCTGTTTTAACATTAACAGATGTATGGCCATTATGTGATCATTCACGATTCTGTCAACGTGCTGGTGGTATAAGGGAGTTAATAGCAAATTCAGATGATCCTAAAGCTAGAGAACAGGCCATTGAACAGGGAAGTAACTGTCCATCTGGTAGGTTAGTTGTATGGGATAAAAAAACAGGCAAGGCATTAGAACCCGAATTTGAACCTTCCATTGTTATGGTACACGATCCACAGAAAAAATGTGAGGGTCCTATATGGGTAAGGGGAGGAATACCAATAGAATCTTTTGATGGAGATATTTACGAAGTTCGTAATCGTGTAACTCTTTGTCAATGCGGTAAATCTGAAAATAAACCATTTTGTGATGGTAGTCATTGGATTTCAAAGGAAAAATTGGAAGAATGGAGAGTTAAATGGGATAAAAAAGAAGATTAACTTTTTTTCTCCATTTTCTAAAAACTATATCAAATTTCCAAATTTAGGGCGATATTTAATTTATTTTTTTTAAAAAAATTAATCTCTTACAATGGCTTCCTTGAAGAATGGTGGTATTAAATCCCGGTACATTCGACCGGTCATTAACATTCTTATATTACTGTCTAGTATGTAGGTTTCACAATAGTCATCTTCTGCACGCATTCCTCTTCCATATGCTTGAACAAGAGTCATAACAGTTTTATAAGCATACCATTTAGGGTCTTGTGCTTTCCTATTTTTTATCTGTTGATCTCCAAGGTATGGGAATGGTATTTTATAAATAACCTGAAATTGACACTTCTCGTATGGAAGGTCAACACCTTCGCTCATTGAGGGGCTCACTAACACTAATGGGTCCTTACTTTTCTCGAAATAGCGGAGTTTATTTTCCCTGTCTGTACTTTTATGATCAATGAGTCTTTTATCTTTAATATGTTTCATAA
>PLTK01000134.1 GCA_003164415.1 Methanobacterium sp.
ACCAGAAAAGCAGGTAAGAAATGTCTCATCTGTGGTGACGATATATTTGTAACCAATGCAGAGATACTTGCAGAGGGAATATCGAAAAAGGCGGGTAATGCAATTATTATCAAACCCAACCAAATCGGAACATTAAGTGATACTTACAAGACAGTTGAGTTGGCCCGTAACAATAAATATGTGCCTGTTGTATCCCATCGTTCAGGTGAAACACCAGACGATACAATAGCACACCTTGCAGTGGCATTTTCATGTCCAATAATCAAGACAGGTGCTGTTGGCGGGGAACGTATAGCAAAACTCAACGAACTTATAAGAATAGAGGAAGAGATGAACAACCCGCAGATGGCAGATATTGCCAAGTACAGGTAAGTTCAAAAAAATAACCACAAAAAAAAAATATATCATCAATTTTGATGGTTTATTAACTAAAAAATGAAAAAAAGCATTGATAATCTATGCAAAGCTTTTCATCTATAACGGATGATAAAATATTAAAAATTTAATTGGAGAGTATAACATGGCTAAAATAACAATAAACCACGATAAATGTGAAGGAGCAGACTGCGCAGAATGCATAGATGTCTGCCCAATGGAAATTCTCATCCTTGATGGGGATAAAGTAGTAGTTCAGAACAAGGAAAATTGCAGTCTATGCGAGGTATGCATGGATGTCTGCCCAAATGAGGCAGTTGAAGTTGAAGACGATGACTAAATAATAAATTTATTTAATTTAAAAAATTCAACAGATAACAATTTTCAAGATTTATAAAAAAAATTAAATTTTCTACATGAGGTGGTAAATTGTCAGAATTATTAATTCCATTGGACAAATATTTAGCAGCAGGTTTACACATAGGTACACAGCAGAAAACAAAGGATATGGAACGATACATATACAGGGTAAGGGCAGATGGTCTTTACGTTTTAGATGTTAGGAAAACCAACGACAGAATCGTTGCAGCAGGTAAATTCCTTGCAAAATTCGATCCAGACGATGTACTTGTTGTATCTACCAGACAGTATGGACAAGCGCCAGTCAAAAAATTTGGACAAGTCACAGGGGCCAAAACCATACCTGGAAGATTCATACCAGGAACACTAACCAACCCTAACTACGGAAAGTTCATTGAACCTAAAGTACTGGTTGTAACAGATCCAAGATCAGATTCCCAGGCAATAATAGAAGCAAGACAGATAGGAATACCTGTGGTAGCATTATGCGATACAGAAAACCTACTTGGAAATGTTGATATTGTTGTACCTGTAAACAACAAGGGAAGAAAAGCTATAGCATTAGTATACTGGTTACTTGCTAGACAGACACTCAGAGGTAGAGGCGACCTAGCAGAAGATCAGGATCTTAGTATCCCTCCTACAGACTTTGAATTGAAGATGTAATAATCTTCATTTCTTACATATTTGATTATACTCTTAAAGTTTAATCTGCTCTTATTTAGGGCAGAGAGCTTTAAAATACATCTAAATAATAGAAATTTTGGATTTTTTCATTTGTTTATATGGAATTTGTACATTATTACTCGATAGAAATTTGTTTAAAAAAGAGGAAGGTGATTTTATGATAAGGAAACCTGCAGTTGCAGGACTTTTTTATGAATTAGACCCTGATTCACTTAGAAAACAAATAGAGTGGTGCTTCAAACATGAGTTAGGTCCTGGAAGCATACCTGAAATGGGGAGTAAGAGAGATATAAAAGGTGTTATAGCACCCCATGCTGGTTATGTATATTCAGGACCTGTTGCAGCACATACATACCATAAAATAGCAGAGGATGGATTTCCAGAAACATTTATTATATTATGCCCAAACCACACCGGACTTGGATCGGGTGTGTCAGCCATGAACAATGGATCATGGGAAACACCACTCGGACTTTCAGATATAGACCGTGAATTTGCAGATCTAATGATTGAAAATGCAAGTATAATAGATTTAAACTCAACTGCACATTTAAAAGAACACAGTGCAGAGGTTCAACTACCATTTCTACAGTACCTTAACCCTAACTTCAAATTTGTACCAGTTACAATGTGGATGCAGGATATAGAAACATCCAATGAGATCGGTAATTCCATACAGAAAACAGCCAGCGAACTCGGAAGAGATGTGGTTGTAATTGCAAGTACAGACTTCACACACTACAAACCCCAAAATGTGGCACACAATCAGGACATGCAAGTAATAGATGCCATAAAGGCAATGGACGAGAATTTGATGATGAACCGTGTTGCAGAACTGAACGTCAGCATGTGTGGATATGGACCTGTAGCAGCAACAATGGTTGCCACTAAAAAAATGGGAGCAACTAACTGCGAAGTACTTAAATATGCAACAAGCGGTGATGCAACAGGAGATAAAAGTTCGGTTGTAGCATATGCATCAGCAGTGTTTATATAAATCAATATAAACCAGTTAAAGGGATCAATTTGAATAGATAATCACCGGTAGAAATTTAATTCTGCCCTCAAACTCAGAATTATAATATAACATATTTAATTAATAAATTTTCAGGATTCACGATGATATGTTAAATCCAAGGAATATTACTGCATCGGCACCAGGGAAAACCATCCTCTTCGGTGAACACGCAGTAGTTTACGGCAAACCAGCCATAGCAGCTGCAGTCGATAAAAGAGCCTATGTTTCAATAGAAAAACGTGAAGATAACAGAACACACGTTACCATAGATCAACTTGGAATAACAGGATATCTGAATATTGAAAAAGGAACTATTAAACTTGATAATGGTCAGAAAAATGAAGGTATCCTAAAATACGTACTCATAGCACTCATGAAAACAGGTTCTAAAGATGGACTTGAAATAACCATAAACATGGAAATACCAGTGGGTGCAGGACTCGGATCTTCTGGAGCAGTCACAGTTGCAACTGTAAAAGCAGCATCATCATTCAAAGATATTGAACTTACAAGGGATGAAATAGCCAAACTCGCCCACCAAGTAGAATTATTGGTACAGGGTTCGGCAAGTTCGATCGACACAATACTCAGCACATATGGCGGGATTGTATATCTTTCACGGGATGCTGAAGAAATAATTAAATTGGATATAGATCCAGAAATCCCATTAATCATTGGATACACATCCAAAAGAGGAAACACAGGTAAATTAGTCGAATCTGTGAGGCTTAAAATGGAAACATCTCCCCAAGTAATGATTCCGTTATTCAATTCAATGGAAGCACTAACCAACGGTGCAAGGGAAGCTTTAACAAGCGGAGATCATAGGATGATAGGCGAGTTCATGAACATAAACCATGGATTGTTAGATGCAATAGGCGTTAACACAGATGAACTATCTAAAATGGTTTATATTGCCCGTAAATCAGGTGCACTAGGATCAAAAATAACAGGTGCTGGTGGAGGCGGAAGCATGATAGCTTACTGTCCAGGAAAAGTAGACATAGTTATAGAAAGTATAAATGAATTTGAAAATGCATTTAAAGTAAAAATATCAGCCGATGGCGTGAGATTGGAATAAATTAATATAATTATCAAATAAAAATAGTATAAATGGTCTTATCACAATCATTCAAGATAATTCAAGGAACTAATATGTATTTAAATAATCAAAAGGGCAGGTTTTAAATGATAATCCTAAAACTCGGGGGAAGTGTTATTACCCGTAAGGATTCATCAATTCCAAAATTGGATTCATCAAATTTAACTCGAATAGCTAGAGAAATATCGAACTCATCATGTCATAAATTAATTGTGGTACATGGAGCAGGTTCATTTGGACATCCATACGCCAAAGAATATGCAATAGGCAGTGAAATAAATTCATTAGAGGAATTTTCTAGAAAAAAACAGGGATTTTCAAAGACACAAAATTCTGTTAAAAATCTAAATCAACTGGTATGCCAACATCTCATAGAACAAGAAATTCCCGCAGTCTCAATACAGCCATCATCATTTGTACAAACGTACAATAAACGAATCATCAAAGCTGATCTCGAATTAATATCCAAATATTTGGATATGGGTTTTGTACCTGTTCTTTATGGGGATGTAGTTCTTGATATGGAAGATAAAATAAAAATAGCAGTACTATCTGGCGATCAGATAGTAAAATATTTGGCTGAAAATTTAAAACCTGAAAAGGTTGTTTTAGGTTCAGATGTTGATGGGATATACAATAAGGATCCTAAGAAATATTCCGATGCACGCCTTCTAAAAGTTGTTACATCGTACAATGATCTGGAATCAGCAGACAGTACACAAACAATTGATGTAACCGGAGGTATGGGTGGAAAACTCAACGAACTTCTTGAATTAACAAAAATTGGCATTGAATCTGAAATAATCAATGCAAGTCACGATAATAATATAAAACGGGCCCTAAAGGGTGAAAAAGGAATTGGTACTTTAATAAAAAAATGAAGGAAAAAAAATGATTTCAAACAGAAAATTAGAACATTTGCTCCTGTGTAAAAACTGTGATGTTGAATACAGGAAGAAAACCGGATTTGAGGAGATAGAACTCATCCACAGAGCCCTTCCNNCAAAGGCAGTAAATAAATTGAATGTTGGTATGGGTGTTGGAAGTCAACGGGCAGCAGTTAAAAATCCTGAACTAACTCCAACATATACAATTGTAAGGGAAGAAGCACCATCTGGATTCTTGATTGGCAACATAGGATGCCAACAGATCGAACTTGCAGAACAATCAATTGACATGATAAAAGCAAATGCATTAGCAGTACATTTAAACCCATTACAAGAAGCAATACAGCCCGAGGGTGATGTTAATGCAAGTGGACATATCAAAGCCATAGAAGAACTATGTAAAACACTTAAAGTACCTGTAATAGCCAAAGAAACCGGAGCCGGAATCAATGCCGAAGATGCAATAGCTCTTGAAAAAGCAGGGGTAGGTGCAATAGACATAGCTGGAGCAGGCGGCACAAGTTGGGCTGCAGTTGAAACATATCGTGCCAAGGACAGAAGCATGGGCGATGTATTTTGGGACTGGGGAATACCAACGGCCGCAAGTACTGTGGAAGTCTCTCAATCGGTTAAAATACCTGTAATATCATCAGGCGGTATAAGAAGTGGTCTTGATGCAGCTAAAGCAATAGCCTTAGGGGCTGATGCAGTAGGAATTGCATTACCGTTACTTAAAGAAGCTTATATTGGCCATCATGCAGTAATTAATAAACTTAATAAATTTAATGAGGAACTCCGCGTTGCAATGTTCCTTGTTGGAGCATCAAATATAGCAGAACTTAAGAAATCATCCCTAATAATTAAGGGAGATACTAAGGAATGGCTCAATGAAAGAGGTTTCGAAACAAAAAAATACGCGAGGAGAACATAGAATGAGCGTTGAAGTAATAGCTGTTGGAGGATATGAAGAAGTGGGCAAAAACATGTCTGCTGTTAAGGTGGGTGAAGATGTTGTAATATTCGACATGGGAATACACCTGGACAGAATCCATATCCATGAAGACACAGATATAGCGAGAATGCATAGTTTAGACCTTATCGAAAGGGGTATCATACCCGACGATACTTTAATGAAGGATGTTGATGGGAAGGTAAGGGCAATAGTCTTTACTCACGGACACCTGGATCACATAGGAGCAGTAGCTAAACTTGCACACAGATATGAGGCACCATTAATTGCCACACCATATACAATGGCATTAATTGAGAAAACCATTAAGGGAGAAAGGAAGTTCAAGGTAACCAACCCACTTCATGTATTAAACTCAGGAGAAAAAATTCAGATATCTCCAGACATAACACTTGAATTTGTACGAACAACCCACAGTATTCCACAGACAGTTACACCAGCACTGCACACATCAGAGGGAATAATAGTCTACTCAAATGATTTCAAATTTGACAATCACCAGACAATTTCACCACCGCCGGATTATCAGCGATTCAGAGAACTGGGACGTAAAGGAGTTCTTGCATTGATTGTGGATACAACACGTGCAGCAGAGGATGATCAACTAAAAACTCATTCTGAAAAAGTTGCAAGGTTAGTGTTAAAGGATATAATGGAAGAACCATTAAAAGAAGATACTGGAATGATTATCACTACATTTTCATCCCATATTGAAAGGATTCAGGCCATATGTAACATTGCAGATGAAAGTAATCGTAAGATACTCCTTTTAGGAAGATCAATGGAAAGATACTGTACCATGGCCGAGACAATGGGACTACTGAAACTTCCTGAAACAGCAAGTGTTTATGGAAGTCCAAAGGCTGTTAACCGTGCACTTGCAAGGGCTGATGAAAACAGATCTGAATATGTTCTTGTTGCAACAGGACATCAAGGAGAACCTGATGCATTACTTCCAAGGATAGCAAACGGTAAAACTATGTTCAATGTAAGGCCCGGCGATAATATTGTAATATCTGCATCGGTTATACCAAACCCAATGAACATTGCTAACCGTAACCTCATGGAAAGAAGGCTCAAATCAAGCGGTGCAAGAATATTTACCAATGCACATGTTTCTGGTCATGCCGGTAAGGAAGACCATCGTGACTTTATTAGAATGNNATATGCTTGCAGCATACACAGAACTGGCAGAGGAAGAAGGATATAAATTAGGTAATGATATACACATATTACGTAACGGACAGGCACAGGTGTTTAATGGAGGAGTTTGATGGAAGTAGTTGACATATTAAAGAAATACTCTAAAGACATAGATGTGGAGATTAAAAATTCATTGGACACAGTAGATCCTGAAGAACTTCAAAAATCAACACAACATCTAATAATGGCTGGTGGAAAGAAGATACGTCCATCTCTTGTGGTTTTAAGTTCAGAAGCTGTGGGTGGAACAGCCGAAGTAGCACTTAAAACAGCTGCCGCAGTGGAACTGATACACACCTTTTCATTGATACACGATGATATCATGGATAAGGATGAAATGAGGAGGGGAAAACCCTCTGTACACATACTTTGGGGAGAACCTATGGCAATACTTGCTGGTGACACACTATTCTCCAAGGCATTTGAAACAGTACTCGAAACACCAATAGACAATATTTCATACGAACGCGTATTAAATGCACTTAAAACTGTTGTTGATGCATGTATCAAGATATGTGAGGGTCAAGCCTCTGACATGTGTTTTGAGGGTAACTTCGAAGTAAATGAAGAAGAATATATGAATATGATCTACAAGAAAACAGGAGCCCTAATTGCTGCAGCCACACGATCTGGTGCAATAATAGGTGGAGGAAATCCTGTAGAAGTAGAAACCCTGGCTGAATATGGTAGACTCGTAGGATTAGCATTCCAAATACAGGATGACTATTTAGATGTTGTCAGCGAAGAAGAAAACTTAGGTAAACCAGTTGGAAGTGACATTGTCGAAGGAAAAATGACTTTGATGGTTGTACACGCACTTTCAAATGCTTCAGCTGAAGATAAGGAAGAATTAATATCTATATTGGAAGATGATGGAGATACCGATGTTGGAAGAGCTATAGAATTATTTGAAAAGTACGGTTCAATAAACTACGCTCGCGACATAGCTATTAAAAATGTTGATACAGCTAAAAATCTACTGGAGACACTCAATGAATCTGAAGCAACTGTATCACTTGCAATGATAGCAGATTATGTTCTACAGAGGATTCATTAGAAAATTTATTTTTTAAAATATGAAATATTTTTAATAAGAAATAAATTTTCACATTTTATCTTTAATATTTCAATCTTACCAAATTTTTTTTAAAGTACTGATCATTATCATATTTGTAAAAATTTTGACTAAAAACATCAACATAATCAAAAATTAAAATATTTTTGTTTATGTTAGATGCTATTATTTAACTGGAGTGATTTTATGAGTAACCTTGAAGAGATAGTTTACAAACATGCGCTGATTAACGCAGTGAAACATAAAGGAAAAGCCAGTAATGGGGCTGTTATGGGATCGGTTATGGCAACACATTCTGAACTGAGAAGTGAGGCGAAAAAAATAGGCCAAGTAGCAGCTGAACTTGTTTTAAAGGTAAATTCAATGGATC
>PLTK01000186.1:0-2178 GCA_003164415.1 Methanobacterium sp.
AAAATTATAATCGAAGTTTATTAAAGCTCATTATGATTAATTTTCAATATTTATTTAATATGATTTATTGAGTTATCCGTATTCCTTCCCATTGATTTGTAAGCAATTAACAGTACAATAAGGATAATTGGACCAATAATATCCATGTACAAAACTGATCCAGAATTTCCAGGAGCATAGTTTGAATATTGGATCATATTAATTATATGGCCGTATGCATCTCCAAGTAAGAATATAGAACTAGAAATAACTGTTGCAGTCCAAAAGTTATCCCTTATCCAATAACACAATATACCAAGTATACCAATAGCAAGATTTGCAAATGCTACCTCAGTTTGAAATGGACTGCCCGGAGCCCAACCAATATTAGCCGCAACTTGAGCCGATAAAAAGAAGTGTCCAATAAAAGCCCATATACTTCCAAAACCTACAGATATAACTAAAAAAGATATTAAAAATATTTCAACTATTCGTTTCCCATTTAATGCTTTAGATGTGATTTTAGAAATTAAAATGGCCACTGTTGCCACTAGTATAGTTAGAATCAATATAACATATGCAAAGTCCACTTAATCACCCCACTAATTTTATAAAACTTAATGATAATTGATCAAAGCATGATGTATAACCATATTAATAATCAATATAGAAAAAGATAGTTAATAATGATTATGAAGATTTATCGGAATAAAAATGAATAAAATGGAATAATATTTAATAAAAGAATAATTTTTAAGATCTTAACATAAGTTCATAGTCTTAATCGTCTATATTATCAGTAATATCACCAAATAATTATAAAAACTATTTCAATTGACTAATATCGATTAAATCATATTTAAGATTTCCTAACCCTATTTCTCTCCCATATCTGAGCTGAACATGTCCATCAACCATATCCCAAATTCCTTTAAATTTATCTTCACCTTCTAAATAATTCTGATGGAGATGAGAGTTTTTAAAACCCATTTGATGATTGACTAGATCGTAACTTGCAGCATCGAGTGCAACAGGATCATCAGAGACCAGTATTCCAATATCTGGCACTATGGGACTGTCACTCCACGGCAGGCAATCGCAATCTGGAGTGATGTTCATTAGAAAATTCATATAACCAACTTTACCCCGTTTATTTTTAACAGCACCTAAAGCATATTCTGTCATTCTCTCAATAAATTCACTCATATTATCCCAATCAAGTTTAATAAGAGAGTTTGAACACGCAAATATGCAGTTGTTACAAGCGATACATTTATCATAAATCATTTCCGCCCCATTTTCAGTCATTTGCATGGCTTTTTCAGGACAAGATTCAATACAAGTTCCGCATGAATTGCAACCTTCTAATATAACTGGTTTAACACAAGCATGTTGTTCGATTTTTCCAGGTATTGCAGCACATCCCATCGCAAGATTTTTTATTGCACCTCCAAAACCAGCCATTTCATGCCCTTTGAAATGTGACATTACAATCATACTGTCCGCAGATATAATATCTCCTGCAATCATAACGTTTTCAAAATGTTTTTGTTTAATTTCAACATTCTTCCAATTCTCTCCCCTAAGGCCATCTGCAATTATTATGGGTGCACCTGAAACTGCATAATCAAAACCATGCAAAACAGCTGTTTTAATATGAGTCGGAGAGTTATGTCTACTTCCATAATAGAGGGTGTTTGTATCTGTTATAAAGGGTTTTGCACCTATTGAAGCGATTTTATCAACTATTTGTCTCACTAAAACTGGATTAATATATGAATCATTGCCTTCTTCACCAAAGTGAAGTTTCACTGCAACCAATTCATCTTCTTCCATCAAATTATCAAGTTTAGCAGCTTCAAAAAGTTTTTTTACCTTGTTTACTTTGTTTTCTTCATTAGTTCTAGATCTAAAATCTGTGAAATAAACATCACTCCTCATTTAACCACCTTTTGGAATATAATAGTTTATCCATTATACGAATAGTTTTAGTGTTATTCTTTTTACTTGTTATTGGATAATAGTAGTTGTCTACTTTTAAGAATATTCTGATAATTATTTAGCTCGATTATACCATTGTCAACTTTATCAAGTAGTTTGAGATCAAAGGTTCCCTCACCCAATGTTAGATGTTGGTCTTTTTCGCCATTATTATCGTTCAGATGATAATAAACTATCCTATCCATCTTAAAAAAAGCC
>PLTK01000186.1:2198-12608 GCA_003164415.1 Methanobacterium sp.
GAAAATTTAATTCCCCTTTCCATTGCATAATCATTAACATCTCTAAGCGTTTCAATGGCATGATCCATGCCATACTTCCTAACTCTCTCTTCAAAACGATGAATTAATCCCGGATGAGTTGTGATGGCAATTGCATTTATTTCTACAGCAAAGTCAATTGTTTCTTTCAGTTGTCTTAGTGTTTCTTCCCTTATTCCGGGNNGGGCCTTCACATAGTATTTCCATTAGTTGAAATCCATCTTTAGTAGCCGTTTTAAGACAGTCTTCCAGAGGACTCATGAAAAGTGCTAGTGTTGAGAATCCTATTTTCATAATATGATTTTGGTGTTTCCGATAGTTAAATTTTTATTTTTATTATAACCGAAATCTATATATACATTATAGATATATCAAAAATAGATATATCTAAATTATTTATAGTGGAGTGAAATAATGACTGAAAATGATAGGCCCAAATTGGGAGGTTCACAAAATGACTTCAAAGGATCAAGATGATCAAATCGATTGTGATCAAGTCCTATCTAAAGGCCTTAAAGAGTACGATATAAAACTTTTAAGAAGTATGAAGGGATTTGGTAAGACCATGATTCTCTGGTTAATAAGTAAAAAGAGAAGCCATGGTTATGAACTTATGAATAAATTAAATGATATCAGCCCATCTGCCGAAGAAACTGTAAGAGGCCCTAGTAAAATTTATCCAGTGCTTCATGATTTAGAAGAAGAGGGCCTAATTGAAGGTGCTTGGGAATTACATGGCAAGAGAAAAGTAAAATATTATGAAGTAACAGATGAAGGAATTCAAACACTTGATAGAATCAAGAAGGTATTCAGATGTCACAAAACTCAAATTTTAGAGGAATTCTGGAGAGATATGTTCTCCAAAAATGAAGAATAGGAGGTATCACTATGAAATATGCAATCGAAACCTTTGATCTAACAAAGAGATACGATGATTTTACGGCAGTCGATGCTTTGAACATGAAAATTGATAACAAAAGCATATTTGGTTTTTTAGGCCCAAATGGTGCTGGAAAAACCACAACCATTAAAATGCTTACATGTTTAGTTCAAGCTACCAGTGGAACGGCTAATGTTGGTGGGTATGATATAGCAAATAACCCTAATGAAGTTCGAGAAAAAATAGGAATGGTTCCTCAACTTGTAAGTTTATACGGGGATCTTACAGTTCGTGAAAATATCGATCTATGTGCAGACTTTTATGGCCTATCGAAGGATGTGAAACATGACCGTGCCGAAGAACTAATGGAACTAGTTGACATAAAATATGCTGAAAATAAATTAGTAAATCAATTATCTGGCGGAATGAAGCAAAAAGCATCCGTTGTAGCAAGTTTAATTCACCAACCAGATATATTATTCCTTGATGAACCAACAATAGGGCTGGATCCCACTACTAAAAGAGTTTTATGGGATTTAGTTGAAGAACTTAACTCTGAAGGACGTACTATAATTTTATGCTCCCACGACATGTACGAAGTAGAACTTCTCTGTGATGAGATAGGAATTATCAATGGTGGAATCCTTGCTGCATTTGACACGCCAACAGGCCTTAAAGACACCATGATCCAAGAAAAAAAGAATGTTAAGTCATCTAAAGATTCAAGGGTCATAGAAATTATGGATGAACTCAGAAAGGAAGATGGCGTTGAGGACACTACAGCTTATGACCAACTAAAAGAAAAAATAGAAAGAGAAAATAGAGATTTGAAGGAACTGAGCATAATGATAAGTAATTTAGATGATAACATCTTAAATCATTTGAATACCCTTCCCAGCGTATTAGAAATCGTTGAACACAAAGCAGGAAGATTAGTTATGGATATAGACTCTACAGAAGAGTCTGTAAGTCAAGTACTTTCTGAGATTATTGGTCTTGGAGGGAATATTACATCTATATCCACTAAGGACCCATCGTTGGAAGATGTATTCATGAGCGTTACAACGAAATATAAAAAAGAAGGTGTAGATGATGGTTGAGACTAAAAAAATTATGTGGATGGTAAAAAAGGATCTACTGGTTTTATGGAGGCATAAACCGCGTTTAATATCCCTATTTTTATTTCCTATAATTATGATAACCCTCTTTGGTTACGGTATGGGTGGAACATTAAACAACGTACCTGTTGTAGTAGTTGATCAAAGCCAAGGACCTTTAACCGATGCAACGCTGGCTGCCATTAAAGATGATACACTTTACGACGTTAAGAATATAACTTCGGATCCAGCTGTGGGATTACAAGAGGTTCAAAATGGTGAGGCTAAAGCTGCCATAATACTTCCAACGGATTATGACAATTTGAATACTACATCACAGAAGAGCATCGTAGTAGATGTTGATTCATCTGATCAGCTAGCTGCAAGTGCAATAATTCCTACAACCGAAGGCATATTTAATGGAATAAACCAACAAATAGCAGTGCAAAAACTTCAAAACACATCAACTTCCGCAGTAGCTGTTTCAACTAATGAGGTTGCCGGAAGTAGTGGAAATCCATTCCAAAGTATATTAAACACCATCAATCTTCAAATAAATAGATTATATGGAAATATTTCATACTTAGACTTCCTTGTCCCTGCAATCATCGGAATGACCGTCCTATTTGGATGTGTATTTGGTATGGGTGAAATTGTAGCAGGTGAAAGGGAAAGAGGAGAACTTGCTAGATTGTTCATGACCCCTACAAGTGTTGCAACAGTTTTAGGCGGTAAGATTATATCAAAATTGGTTCAAGAAACTGGTAGAGGTATAATACTCATAGTGGCGGCGATAATCCTATTTGGAATTATAATTAATGGAAGTATGTTATTGACAATTCTTCTAATAATCCTAGGAGCTCTATGTTTTATAGGATTTGGAATTATGATCTCTGCTAGGGTTTCATCACAGGAAGATTTCATGCAGAGTGTGATGCCAATCACCATGCCAATGATGTTCATATCAGGAGTTTTCTATCCAATAGAAACAATGCCATGGATATTCCAAAAAATTGCATATATCTTACCATTAACCTATGTGAACGATGCTTTAAGAGCCGTAATGTTAAAAGGAGTAGGTATAGGAGGCATATGGATAGATGTAGTTGTACTAATTGGTTTCACGCTTTTGTTCTTCGCTTTAGGAGTTACACAATTTAACAGAGATATATAAATAGATGTTAAAGAAAGTTAAAATTCATAATTAGGTGATAAAATGGTTGAAAAAAAGAATATATTTATTGGATTCATTATAGCATGCTTTTTTTTGAGTCCTTTAGCAATTGCACCGGCTTCTGCAACTGATTGGCCCATGTTTCAGCAAGACTTAAATCATTCAGCATATACGGATGAAGCATCTGATTTCAATCCCGATGCTTGGCTATTTCAAACTAAGGGGATGTTAACTTCCCCCATAATCTCAGACAAAATACTATACTTCGGCTCATCAAGTGGATTATTAAACGCCCTTAACTTGAATGACGGTTCATCAGTATGGAATTATCAAGCTGGAGGAAATATTACAGGATCACCTGTAGTAGCTGGTGATGATATTTACTTTGGTTCCGGAGATAGTTATTTATACGCTTTGGATAAGAAAACCGGGGATGAATTATGGAAATATAAGACCGGTAATTCCATTGAAAGTTCACCAGCAGTAGATAATGGAGTAATCTACTTCGGATCAGATGACCAGAGGTTATATGCATTAAATACTACTAACGGTACAATGAAATGGGAATTTCAAACCACAAATGCTGTAAAATCATCACCAACAATCTCCAATGGATCAGTTTTCTTTGGATCGGATGATGGCAACATATACAGTGTAAATATTAACAACGGTACACAAAATTGGGCATATAATACTGGAAATGCCGTAGAAACATCTCCAGCAATCAACAACACAACAATGTATATGGGCACAAACAACGGAAACTTCTACGCATTAAACACTACAAATGGTGTCATTTTATGGACTTATAACTTTAATTCCACGATAAAATCATCAGCTGTACTTGATCCAAACGATAACACAGTATTTGTAGGGTCTGACAACGGTAATTTTACTGCATTAGATATGAGAGATGGAACCTTAAAATGGTCTGTTAACACTGGAAATGTAGAATCTACAGCAGCATTAATGGGAGACAACATCGTAGTGACCTCTACCACAGGAACTGTATATGTGTTGAATAAATATAGTGGTACCCAAGCATGGAGTTATATGCCAGGATATTATTTATTTAATTCACCATTAACATCACCAATTGTATATGGTGATGACATACTAGCCGGTGATAATAATGGTAATATGTATGCAATGGACTTCTCAAGAAAAGTAGGAGCACCATCAATGTATTTATATTACGTAGCTGCAATAATAATCGTAATATTTGCAGGACTTATAGCTCTTAGAATGTTAATTGGAAGAAGAAGAAAGAAAGGAGAATAAATAATTAATTCCTTTTTTTTATTTTTTTATTTAAATCAAAATAATATTTTTTTTAGAATTATCAAATTAACTTTGATCATTTAAATGTTCAACAAGTATTGATGTATTTATACTATTTCTTTCGAAAGCTGAATTTCTATTGCTGAGACATTTGTAGAAATACCTTCATTATTTAAAATTTCTTCAGTTCGAATATTTATAATTCCTAATTCAGCATCTGTTATAAACCGGTTTCTCACTATTTCAGCAACATCAACAGCTCTGCTTATTGCCCTTCCCCTCGCTTTGATGCTGACTTCTGAAATTCCCCCGTTCATCTGAGTTACTACTGCTAAAACATAGTTCATTACTGGTTTGTTTCCTACGTATACAACATTTTCCTCTGTCATCGTTTTATCCTCCAAATACTTACACTAATTGATTAGAATATATAAATTAATATATAAATTTTATGCATGGCGATTGCATATGTTATGCTATAAATAAAGGAATATAATGACCGATACAACCGGGAATATTTATAATTCTCTAATAAACTCGTATATAAATTAAAAAAAATAGCAAATTATTTGGTTTATTTATAAATATAACGCTTGTATTACCAATTAAATAAAAAGTAGACTTTATTATTGATTTGTATTATGGAATATGATTATTTTGCTCTCTCCAATCCGTTTATCATTTATAGGAATTATTGTACCTACAAATATTGTTTTATCATTAGTTTTAGATGAAATTACGGCTTCTCCACTATTATCATCAAAATTATGTTCATAAGAAACATCAATTTTTAATTGGAGATAATCAAATAGTTCATAAATATTTTTTCCTATAGAGGATTCTTTATTAGAGTTTATGAGTGTTTCAGCTGCAGAATTTATAAATTTTATCCTTTCTTCAGAATCTATAGCAATTACACCATCACTAACCGATTTCAATAGAGTAAAGATCAAATTATCATAATTTTTTAATATTTTTTCTTCATTTCTATTAAGGAGTATATCCACTGCGGTGTAAAGTTCATTTTCTTCAAATGGCTTGTGAAGAAATCCAAATGGCTCTTTAAGTATAAATGCCGAAGGATGGGTATTTTTAGCCCGTTCAACTGTACTTTTATCAGAATAAGCTGTAAGATATATAACAGGTATGTCAAATTTGGTTTTTATGGTTTCAGCAGCTTCAATACCATCAATTTTACCCTCTAATACAATATCCATAATGACTAGATCAGGTTTATATCTCTCACTAAATTTTACTGCATCTTCACCTGTAGAAACTATTGCCGGAACATTATATCCTGCTTTTTCTAGACTTTTTTTAATATCCTCTGCAGTAATCCTTTCATCCTCAACAACCAAAATTTTAGCACCCATTTTAATGCCTCCATGAAAATATTCTTTAATGGTTAAAAACAAGCATAAATCCGCCAATATTATAATCATCGTCCCTAATTATCTTTAGATTACATTTAACAGGAATATCTTCCCCTTTCTTATTCTTTAATATAACATTTTCTGTTATGAGTTCATTTTTTTTATAAAAATCAGTTAGTGATTTATAATTTTTATCTAATGGTGTGAATACTTCCCTTAATTCTTTCCCACGTGCATCTTTTAAATCCCAACCCGTTAAAGATTCGGCAAGAGAATTCATTAATATTATTTTTCCATCGGCATTGGTTGATATCACAGCATCATTAATGTTTTTAAGCATCGCAGACAGTAGGATATCATGATCCTTCTCCATTTTATGTCGATGTAAAGTTATTTCAATAACGTTATGAAGTTCGCTTTCTTCAAAAGGTTTTTTCACAAGTCCAGTTTCATCCTTAACTATATATCCTGAAGGTTCAGTTATTTTAGCACGTTTTACTGTGTATTCATCCGAGTAGGCTGATAAGTAAATCACAGGAATATTATAACGCAATTTGATCTGTCCTGCTGCTTCTATACCATCCATTTTACCCTTTAATTTAATATCCATCAATACTAAATCTGGCCTAAGTTTTCCTGCCTTGTCTACTGCATCCTCCCCAGTAGAAACCATGGCTGGAACCATATAACCTGCATTTTCTAGACCACTCTTAATATCTTCTGCAGTGATTCTTTCATCTTCAACAACCAAAATCTTTGATCCCATTCATTTTATCCCCCAAACTATCTGCAATTATTTTGATTTATCTAACGTTCAATAAGTATCTTATTAATAGAGTCTAAAACTGCTTCTACACTTGCTAATACAACATCATCTGTTGTAGATCTTCCTGTTGCATTATTACCACTTTTATCCCCCATTATTACAAAAACCTCTGCAAGGGCATTAGTGCCCCCGGTAATGGCTTCTATATTATATTCTTTGAGTTCGATATCTGCAGTTTCCCCTACAAGGCTTTGTATTGCATTTATAGCAGCATCAACAGGGCCGACTCCCGTTTTTGCAGCTGTTTTAATCTTACCCTCTATGCTTAGTTTTACTGTTGCGGTAGGCATTACATTATCGCCAGTCATAACCGAGAATCCTTCAAGCTTAACAATTTCAGTATGAGCCCTTCCAAGTACGGTTTCTGACATTGCTTTTAGATCGGCATCTGTAACACATTTCCCTTTATCGCCAAGTTTTTTTATTTGATCAAAGACTTTTTCAAATTGATTTTTATCTAAGTCTATGCCGTATTCTTCAAGTTTAGATTTAATTGCATTAGCACCTGTATGTTTTCCCAATACAATTCTACGTTTATGTCCTACCATTTCAGGAGTTATAGGTTCATATGTTTCGGCTTTTTGAAGAACCCCATGTACATGTATTCCCGCCTCGTGAGCAAAGGCATTTTCACCAACAATAGCTTTGTTTGGTGGCATTTTAATACCAGTGATTCTTGATACAAACTCAGAAGTATCTACTAAGAGTGATGTATTAATATTAGTTTTTATATTATAGTGAGATGTTAATGCCATCACAACTTCTTCAAGGGATGCATTACCTGCCCTCTCACCCAGTCCATTTATAGTTACGTGTACTTGGACTGCTCCTGCTTCAACTGCACTGAGGGAGTTTGCAACAGCAAGTCCAAAATCATCATGACAGTGTACACTAATAGGAGTAGATGTAACTTTCTTAAGTTCGGATATTAAGTATCTCATCGATGATGGTACCATAACTCCTACAGTGTCTGGCACATTTATGTAATCCACACCTGCATCTTCAACAGCCGAATATATCTCTTTGAGAAAGTCAAATTCCGTTCTAGTAGCGTCTTCTGCTGAAAACTCTGCGATTATTCCATGATCTTTTATGTATTCAATCGCATCAACTGATTTACTGAGGATTTCTTCTTGGCTCATTTTGAGTTTATATTCTCTGTGAAGGGGAGATGTTCCTATAAATGTGTGTATATAATCTACTCCACAGTCGATTGCAGCATCGAGATCGTTAATTAAAGGTCTTGCCAAACCACAGATTTTGGAGTTAAGTCCAAGTTTTAAGATTTCCCGTGCTGCTCTCATCTCACCTGGAGATGAAGCAGGGAATCCAACTTCCATTGTATCAACACCAAGTTTATCTAATTTTTTTGCAATTCTTATCTTTTCATCAACTGTTATTGCTACACCCGGTGTTTGTTCACCATCTCTTAATGTTGTATCAAGTATTTTAACACTTTTAGGTAGATTCATAGACTTTTTCACTGTTTCTATATACATAGACAGACCCCTTTATGATTTTGAGTTTATATAATATTGGTATTAGTTTTTACTTTAAAAAAATTTGGCATTTATTTACTAATTAAATACAAGTAATGAAACTATTAAATCAACAGATAGTTTCAAGTACCCATAATCAAGCTAAGGAAGTTTCGAAGTCCTGGAGCAAGACCCAAGATAAAAATCGCTAATTTTAGCATATTTGCTATTGTTCTATCTTCTATATATGTATCAATAACATAAAGAGCGCCTAATATTACTCCTATTTTAAGTGGAAACATTATTGCAGCAGTACCAAAAAGAGCTGTTAATGCACTGGGAAGTACATGCTGCTCATAGTATCCATAATAATCCACAGCAATAAACGTTGACGATGCATCAAATAGATGAACAGTTAATACGCTTAAATTAAATTTATTGTTTAATAAAGACCATTTCTTTCTTAAGAGTACAAATATTCCCGAAATAATAGCCCATACACCTACAACTTGAATAGTAGCAATTGGGTTAATTGGCCCCATAAATAGAATATTAGGAACACAAATAACAGCACCAACAATAAATATGAAGTACCTGTAATCGAAGTTTGTTCTCCTTTCTATTAATACAGCTGCTAAAACGGTAACAATTGCCATTGATCCCGTTAAAAGATAAATTCCCGGAGTTACCAGAAGATAGGTAAGGGGATAAATATTATTATCAACAAGAGCCCTTGCACTCGATCCAAAAAATATGAATGGGATAAGTGGGATCATAAGTTCGGCAGGGTCTTTTTTAATATATTTAAACATTTTAATTATTACCAGAATAATAATACCTAGTATTATACCAAATACTATGGTATTAAGAATGGTATATCCCGGATGGAGGTAAATGAAGTTTTGTCGAATATATTCTAGTATTCCCTGAAAAAAATCAATTATCATGATGTTAATATAGATCTCAACAGTTTAAAATTATGGTAAGTTTTGTTAAGAATCATCATCAAAAAAAAGATTATGTCTAAAAATTAATTATTGGTAATATTCTGATTCTAACCTATTCTTTTGATTTTCTTGTTTATAACTTCTTTCAATATAAGTGGCAAAGGTGTTCTATCACCATATACATTTGTTTTCCCTGATAATATAACCTCAATTATATTCTCATACGAAAAATCAGCCTCTAATTCAGTTACACAACTTCCTATAGCTTCTAAAAAGTGTGCATCGCTTGATCCTATTTCAGGAATTTTCCTTTTGAGAGCAAGATTTTTTGCACGCCAATTTGAGTAACCAAAAACATATCGGGAATTCAAGGTTTCTATTGCATCAATATCTAAATCCCTAACATTATCACATAGTCCTTCTCTGTATCTTACAAATGGATGGGCAGCAACTGCTATCCCTCCAAGATCACGAATATTCTCAACAGTTTCTTCAGGGGACAATCCTTTTTTTACATCCTCATTTATTCCTAAAGCAACAATATGCCCCTTGCTTGAGCTTATTTCCATTGCAGGTACTACAACAAAATCTTTAAAGTCCTTAGCCTCTTCTATAGTGGCCATTGATCCTTTAATAGTGTTATGATCGGCAACAGCAATTGCATCTAATCCTATTGCTCTTGCCTTCTTTACTATATCTCTTGGAGATGCAGTAGAATCACTTGAGTGAGTGCTATGTATATGTGGATCCAATATCATATTAAATTCCTCTTAGTATTTGGTTAATTCTTGAAATTGTTTTATTATGAAATATTTCGGGATTATTCTAAATGTTTAATGGTGTATTGAGATATTATAGATTTTATAAGGCCAACAGGCCCGGCCATCATGACATCTCCTGCAGGTGCAGCGTAATGAACATTTAGATCCGTTTTTTCTAATATTCTTCTTATTGGACCTGTAGCAACAACACATTCAACATCATTCATTGGTGCTGTGACCCATGCACCATGTCCCCCATCATCATGTACTTCATCATGGGTAATTGTACCGTTTTCAAGTTTTCCAAGTAGATGCACTATCTTTTCTGGATTTAAAGCCCGGGTATGATGTTCAAAAACTCCTAATATTTTATTATTTTCAAACGATGCAGCTAAGGTGTGACCATTTCCAATATCTATTATTATGTAGCTATTAAGATTTTTAACATAATTATCGCAAGTTGCTCCACAAACGGAAGCAAATTTAGAATCCATAATAGTAGTTTTATATCCTTTTAGAGTATTTAAAACACCATTCATCCGGGTGAAATATTCAGGAACTTCATTATAATAAGC
>PLTK01000079.1:0-11628 GCA_003164415.1 Methanobacterium sp.
GTACATCGAGCGGCCTTGACGTATTTAAATTCTTTTGTACAGTCACTAATATCACCTTTCCTATAACTTCATTGTTGGTTCGATTTATATTTAAATGTATCCGTTGCCAAATAATATAATATAAATATTGTAATTAATGTTTGAATTTAAGATTAGAAAAAGATTACGTAAGTAAGTTACGTATGATAAGGTGTGTTGTAAAATTGAAGATACGTAAAAGATATCATCTTAAAAAGAAAATGCTCAAAGACGTGGAAAAGAAACTTGGTGATTACTCAACCATTCTTAAGTCCGATAGTAAAGTTGAACTAATTGAAACAGATACAGAAGATATAATACTGATAGATGGCACTCCTATGATTATGTGGATAGATGGAGAACCTTTTCCAACAATTAAAGGTGCTCTTGAACTAGATATCCAATCAAGATATGTTGTAGTAGATATGGGAGCAGTTAAATTTGTTATTAAGGGTGCAGATATAATGTCGCCGGGTATCACAGATGCAGATCCAAATATAAAAAAGGGAGATCTCGTTATTATAATCGAAGAAAGTCATAGAAAACCACTTGCAACAGGTAGAAGTCTGATATCTGGCCCTGAAATGGTCAAAAACCGAGAAGGTAAGGCTATAAAAACTATACATCACATTGGAGATAAATTGTGGGATTTAACTATTTAAATCTTGTATAGCCTACAGAAATTTAACTTATTAAAGATTGAGGTGTTTAAATGGTAGTACTGAGATATGAATCAGGAGATGTATTATCTTCAAAAGTACATGGTATAGGTATTTTAGCAATTGGATCCCACCTTGAAAATCATGGCGCAGCTCTTCCAATAGATACAGATGCTAAAATAGCCGCATATATTGGACTTCAAGCATCATTAATTACCGGTGCTAAATTTCTTGGAATCCTCTATGCTGCAACAGAATATCCTTATATAAATCATGGCGTGCACCTTAAACCAGAAGACTTGGTTTATAAACAATTAATACCAACACTCAAATCAGCAAAAAAATGTTTAGATTTGGATAATATAGTTCTTGTAAATGGCCATGGTGGTAACTTATCAATTAAAGATTATTTAAACGATATAAATGAAAAAACAGGGCTTAAAATAGTTTTCAATAACAAGATAGTTGAAATTGAAGGATCACACGCAGGCACGGGCGAAATATCAATAGGAGCATTATTAGGATTTTTGGATGTTTCTAAGATTAAAGAACACACAGACTTTGATAAGTATCCCGAAGTGGGTATGGTTGGTTTTAAAAAAGCCAGAGAAATTGATGCAGGAATTGATAAGGGTGCAAGACAAATTGAAAAATTGGGGGTTAGTGTAGACATGAACCTTGGTGAAACACTGCTCGAGGAAGCGATAGTCGATGTGATAAACGATGTTAAAAAGATTGTAAATGAATATTAATTTTCTATCTTTTTAATCAGTCTCGTACATTCATTAACTATTTTAACCCTATTAAAAGCGTCTGCAATTCTTCTTACTGCTTCAAGAGCTCTTATTAATGAGTCAAGCCATGAAAAAATGTCACCAGCATAGGCGTGGATACCATAATCCTTTAAAAGTTTTTTACTAATGTCTGCTGGGTCATATTTTAACATTCGGTACTTTAACATTTTTCTTGAAAGTTCCATTTGAAAACAATCACAAAATGGCCTGTCTTTACATCTACAGGATAAAAATTCAATCTGTAGATTTATTAGTAGTTCCTGGAATTTAGGTTCAAGTTTTGATATTGCATCGGCTGAACTCAAAATATCAAGAGTTGAGTCTGCAAAGAGCCTTGACGAAATATTAGCCCTCAATGCCCGTGCAAGTTTTTGACTGATCCGCGTTGATAAATAAGCATTTTCAAATGGTTTCAAGCCTACTGCAATATCCAGTGGTTGTAAAGGCTTTTTGGATATTATACCCTTTTTAATATGGTTAGCATCCTCATAATTCAAAAATGACATTGAAACAGCACGTCCATAGTGGGTTGGTGATATTTTACCCTTTCTTTCCACTGCAAAACCATAATCAAGTATTAAGTTACACGCCATGTTAATATTAAGGGGAATATCTTCGTTAACGTAGGCATTTTTAAGTTCGTTAATATTTTGGGCTGATCCACAACATAAATCTGAAAGTACTTGTTCTACCACTGCATCTTCTGTGTAGTGTACGTTGATGGATTCCACATCACTTTCTAATAATGCAACTGCACGCATATCCTCGGTTATATCATCGTATTTTAATCCAATCTCGGGTATTAAATATACCTTACCCAGATCATGATAAGATGGCCTTCCAGCTCTACCAAGCATTTGAGAAAACTCATTGGGTGTTAACCATTTGTTTCCCATTGTAAGGGTTTCAAATATGACTTGAGATGCGGGAAAGTCTACCCCTGCTGCGAGTGCTGCGGTTGTTACTACGGTGGACATTTCCTGTTTTAAGAAATCCTTTTCTATTTTGCTTTTTTTAGCATAAGAAAGTCCTGCATGATAAGCCGCTGCATTAACACCCCTTTTAACAAGATAATCAGCTATAGAATGGGTTTTTCTACGTGAATTGGTAAATATTATGGTCTGACCTTTAAATCCCTTGGCAGATACATTTTTGTACTCTTGTTTTGCAAGTCTCTGCATAAGATCCTCTTTGTCATTTTCAGACCTTGTGAAAATAAGATGTCTTTCCAATGGCACTGGACGCTTATCATACTCTACAAGTTTCATTTTGAATTCATCAGCTATTTCACGAGGATTTTTAACGGTAGCAGACAAACCTATAATCTGTATGTCAGGGAATAAAGTTTGTAATCTACGTATCAATCCCTTTAGACGCGGACCCCTTTCATCATCATCCAGCATATGGATCTCATCGACAACAACAGTTCCGAGTTTTCCGAGTTCTGATGATTTACCCGAACGTAAAAGAAAATCAAGACCTTCATATGTCCCAACCACTATTTCTGAATCTTTAACACGTTCATCATGTATTGAAAGCTCTTCTTTTGCATTTATTCTACTCATTCCAACACGTATTGAAACATTTAGTCCTAGTTTTTTGTACTTTTTTTTAAAGTCTCTGTGCTTCTGGTTGGCAAGTGCAACTAAAGGTGTTAGGAAAATGAATTTTTCACCCTTCATAGCACCTGGAACTCCCGCAAGTTCGCCTATGAGTGTTTTACCACTGGCGGTAGCAGATACAACCAGGAGATTTTGACCTTCAAGAAGTCCTTCATCAAGTGTAAGGGCTTGTACCGGCAGTAAATGTTTGCCATGGCCCTTTAATATCTCTTTCAATTCTAATGGAATTTTAAGGTCGTCCATACTAACTTTGACCTTTTGATCTTTACCCGTGTCAATCTTGTCGTAAAGTGTCAAGTTGGGATTTTTAACAGGATTGAATCTTGGATCAAACATACTTAAAACCAGTTTCAAGTCACCTGTTTTGTCTAGTAGTCTTTTGAAGTTTTCAAATATACTCAAGTCATATGAATGTGCCTTTAATTCTCTCTTTATCTCTTCTTCTGCACATTTTCTACAGATGTATTCGTTATGATATAGGTAAGAAGAGTCTCTACGGATTAATGTTATAAAACCTTCAAATGTACAGTGTCTACACATAAGAGTTCTTTTAAAGGGTATATCCAGAGAATTTAACATTTCTTCGGTTTCAGCATCCTCTCCAATGAGATAAACATTCTGTTTTCGTAATATTTTAACAGCTTCGCTCGGAGGTAAAAGGCTCTCATTTTCGGGATCTTTCTTGACTATGAATTTATATGGTCTTACCTTATCTCCAGTCCTTTTCAGTTTCAGGTACCCATAGAATAAAGGTTGTCTCCTACTATTTACAGCACCCTTGGCACTGCCTATTGGAAACATCTCCAATATCTTTTTATTTTTCCTTAAAATTATCATTTTTTTTCTTGATTTGCTAAAATTAATTTATTTCCTGTTCATTGGATTTTGTTTAAAAAAATAGAGAAGTTTGAGTCAACAAAATTTAAAATTAGATATCTTCCTCTGATTTTTTAGCCAAGATTTCAACTGCCTGATCTCTGAGTTTGAATTTCATAATTTTACCGCTTGCTGTTAGTGGGAACTCTTGAACGAAGAAGACATGTTTAGGTACTTTGTATCGTGCTATTTTATTTGATGAATAATCTCTAATATCCTCTGAAGTCAACTGTGATCCATCTTCTTTTATTATGAATGCACCAATTATTTCGCCATATTTTTCATCAGGTATTCCAACGACCTGTACATCCATAACACCATCTATGGTGTGAATGAACTCCTCTATTTCCCGGGGATAAATATTCTCCCCGCCCCTTATGATCATGTCTTTAATACGACCCACAATTGAATAATATCCTTCCTCATCACAAGTGGCCAGATCTCCGCTGTGAAGCCATCCATCTTTATCTATAACTTCTTTAGTCTTTTCGGGCATTTTATAATATCCCTTCATCACATTGTAACCTTTACAGCATATTTCACCTGTCTGATTGGTTCCAAGAGTTTCACCTGTTTCAGGGTCCACAATTTTAACCTCACAATTAGGAAGCGGTTTTCCAACAGTTTCAACACGCTTTTCAAGTGGATCATCTACACTAGTCTGTGTGAATCCAGGTGAACCCTCTGTAAGGCCGTAAACACTGGTTATTTCTGTCATGTGCATGTCCTTAACAACTTTTTTCATTGCCTCTATTGGACATGGTGAACCCGCCATTATACCAGTACGAAGGGAAGATAAATCAAATATATCAAACATTGGGTGGCTAAATTCTGCAATGAACATGGTTGGAACTCCATACAATGCTGTACACTTCTCCTTTTGTACAGCACCAAGCACCATCAAAGGGTCGAAAAGTTCTATCATTACCATTGTGGCCCCATGGGTTATTATGGCCATAACTGCCAACACAATACCGAAACAATGAAATAATGGAACTGTGATGCATAACCTATCATCTTCGGTGAATTTTTGCCTTTCACCTATATAATAACCATTGTTGAGGATATTCCTATGGGTGAGCATCACTCCCTTTGGAAACCCTGTTGTTCCACTGGTGTACTGCATATTAACAACATCACGATTATTAAGAGTCTTTTTAATCTTTAAAAAATCTTCATCATCACTGTATTTGCCCAAAAGCATTAATTCGTTGGTGTTATACATTCCCCTATGTTTTTCTTGTCCGACATAGATGACATGTTCTAAAAATGGGAACTCCTCGCTCTTTAAACTACCCCTTTCTTGGGTTTTTAACTCGGGAACCAATTCATATATAATATCAATATAATCAACATCCTGATAACCATCAATAATCGCAAGTGTCTTCATATCGGACTGTTTAAGTACATATTCTAATTCATGACCCTTGTATGCAGTATTTACTGTCACGAGGACCGCCCCAATTTTAGCTGTTGCAAACATGAAAGTGAGCCAATCTGGTACGTTTTTAGCCCATATTCCTACATGATCTCCTTTACCAATACCTAAGGTTAGAAGCCCTTTTGCGAGCATGTTAACGCGTTCATCAAAATCTTTATAAGTAAACCTAAGGTTTCTGTCAGGATAAATCATAAAATCCCTTTCGGGATATTTTTCAACTTGTTTCTCTAGGAAATCTCCCAGGGTATCTTCAGTAAAAAGCATTTTCCCACTCCAAATCATCTTTTACAAAATTTATTTATCGCATATGCAGATTTAAAATATTTTTTATGATTGATTATTATTTCTTTAAATCATTCAGAAATCATATGTTCTGTCAACTGCTCCTTAATAGAGTCAGGTATTGGTATACTCTTTTTTCCTATAAAATCAAAGTGTACAACAACTGCTTTTCCTTTAACCGCTCGTTTTCCATTTTGCCAAGCTTCATGACCCATTGTAAATGAGCTGTTTCCAATTTTTTCAATAAACGTTCTTATCTCAACGTCTTCTCCATAATACATTTCACTTAGGAAATCGAATTCTGTTCTCACCATTATGAGCTTCCAGTTTTCATATTTAAGATCAAGATCAGGGGTGAACATTCTAAATATTGGATTTCTAGCTTGTTCAAACCACACTGCAAGTACTGTATTGTTGACATGGCGAAGTCCATCAATATCGCCGAACCTTGGAGTTACAACTGTTTTATACATTTAATTCCTCTTTAAATCATAATTTAATAGTTATTTTGAACTTGTAAATTTGTTTATTTCACATCATTTTTGAATCTTTTTTCTAATAAAAAAAATTTATTCAAATAGGTGTGTATATTACAGCCAGTATTTTGGCTTCATCATTATGAGCATGGAGTTCATGAGGAACAACAGAATCATAGTAGATACTATCTCCTTCAGATACTAGATAAGTTTCTTTACCATAAAGAACTTCTATTTCACCTTTCATTACAAATATGAACTCTTCACCTTCGTGGGATGAAAGTTCATAATCCTCGGTTATTGGAGGGTGTACATCGATTAAGAATGGTTCCATGTGTCGATCTGACTTACCAGATGCAAGTGAATAAAATTCCAATTTACTGTCATTAAGATTATTATTTTTACCAGAAAACCGAATTACACTATCAGATTTACCTGACTTCATTACTACGGGTCCTGTTTGAGGTGCATCATCCAAAAAAGTGCCAAGACGAACATTTAAAGCCTTTGCAATCTTTAAAAGTGGTGATAATGAAGGGATGAGTGCTCCGCTTTCAAGTCGTTCAATAAGTTCTACGCTTAGATTACTTTCGCTTGCTAGTTCTTCTATTGAAATTTTTTTAATCTCTCTTAATTGACGTATTTTTTCTCCAACTTGAATTTCTGACATTAAATCACCTTTTAAACGTCTATTTATTTATTATATAATTATTTTTTTAAATTAAACACGCCACTAGACATAGTTCAACTATTAACATGTTAATCTTATTTTTTTCATTATCAGAGTATAGTTTATATTGTTATCATTCCAATCTCAAAGAAAAAAGAATATGTTTTATAATATATGGGAATCTAAGTGTTAGTAAAATTGGTTGTTGTATTCTTTGTTGTGTTGATTATTGGTATGGCTGTGGTATTGTTTGTAACATTTAACACAATTCGCTTTGTAATATATACAGGTTGAAAGTTAGGGTCTCCAATTGTTGTTATCTGTTGCTGACTACTCAAATTGAGTTGTGGTATGGTTATGCCACTTAGTTGTTCATTTCCAATTTTTGTAACATTAACTGCAGAAGCAACTCCAAATGCTATTAATGCTATCATTAAAACTATGAACAAAGTTCCAGATTTCTTTGGATTCATTATAATCTACCCTATCCTTTTATTTATTAGAATGAACTGTTTTTCTGTTTGTTAGTATGTCGTCTGAATATATTATACTTCATCAATTGATTGGGTATCTGTTATTTAATTAGACACCAAATTTCATTATTATTTTGCTATATTACTCAAATCATTTATATGCTACCACAGTGTTCATAACTACTAAAAATTGTAACAATTTGTAAATTTTGTAACATAATAATACATTGAAAAAATAGGAAAAAATTTTGTGAATGACTCGATACATTTTTAAATATATCAAATTCACTCTACAGTAACACATTTAGCAAGATTTTTTGGTTTATCCGGATCTATACCTCTTTCAATACTGATGTAGTAGGATAGAAGTTGTAATGGTACAACGTAGGGTATTGGTGATAAAATTTCACTTATATCATTATCCATTCCAATAATATCATCTGATTCTAATCTTAAAGCTGCATCTTCCGAAGAACCAACACCTATAATACTGGCTCCCCTAGCCTTCACTTCTTCAACGTTACTCAAAGTTTTATCATGACGATCTCCAGGAGGGACAACTGCCAATACAGGTACATCATCATCAATAAGGGCTAATGGTCCATGTTTGAGTTCGCCTGCTGCATAACCTTCTGCATGTATGTAGGTAATTTCTTTAAGTTTTAAAGCACCTTCTAATGCCGTAGGATAGGAAAATCCCCGTCCAAAAAAGAAGAAATCCGTTGAATTTTTATACTTCTTAGCAATTTGAATTATGTGATCCTCCCTTGCAAGTGCATTTTTCATGAACCCCGGAACCTTTTGAAGTTTTTCTAAAAGGTTATTATTGCCATCCATTGCTATTGCAAGCATGTAAATACAAGTTAACTGACTTACATAGGTTTTTGTGGCCGCAACTCCTATTTCAGGACCGGCTCTCGTATAAATAACATGATCAGCTTCTCTTGTTGCAGTACTTCCCAGGACATTCACTATTGCAAGGGTTTCTGATTTTGTATTAGCAATTTTAAGAGCTCTGAGAGTGTCGGCTGTTTCTCCAGATTGACTGATCAATATGACCAGGGTTTTTGCATTTAAGGCGCCTTCGGAGAATATGAATTCTGATGCCAATACAACATCTGTTGGGATTCCTAGCATGGTTTCGAATAAATATTTCCCTACCAAAGATGCGTGATAAGATGTTCCACATGCCACAAAACATATCCTGTTGAATTCTGGAAACGTAGAAACAACATTTTCAATCTCTGGATATTCCATGAGCGTATTCCTAATAACTTCGGGTTGTTCGTGTATTTCCTTTAGCATGAAATGGTTGTAACCGCCCTTCTCTGCCATATCCGCTGTCCATTCAATTATATTAATCTCTTTATCAAGAACATTCCCGTCAATATCTTTTATTACAACCCCATCAAGGTCTAGGACAGCCATTTCATTGTCATCTAGGTAGATGACATTCTTGGTATGCTCCAATATGGCAGGAACATCCGATGCAAGGAAAAATTCATTTTCTCCGATACCCACTATTAAAGGGCTCTCCTTTCTAATACCTATTATTTTATTTGGTTCATCAGCAGAAATGGCTGCTATAGCATAGGATCCTTGAATATCCTTTGTAGCTAGTCTAGATGCTACTTCTAAACCATTTCCCATTTCCATGTATTTCTCAATTAAATGCGGTATAACTTCGGTATCTGTATCGGATGTGAATATATGACCTTCATTTTGAAGTATTGTTTTTAATTCATTGTAATTTTCAATTATCCCATTATGAACCACTGCTATTCTCTTTTTACAGTCGGTATGAGGGTGGGCATTTTTACCCGTTGGAAGACCATGTGTTGCCCATCTAACATGTGCTATTCCCATATTTCCAGGAATATCAGTTAGATCTAGTTTTTTCTGGACATCATCTATTTTACCTTCATTTTTTTTGATGTATATGTCTCCAGAAAGTGTTGCTATTCCAACAGAATCATAACCTCTGTATTCTAGCCTTTGAACGCAGTCTAAAAGTACGGGTGCTGCTTTATCTTTAATTATACATGCTACAATTCCACACATGATTTCACCAGAGAATGTAATTATATTTTAATAATTATATGATCAGTTTTAATACCAAATAATACGTTAATTCTTACAAATTTATGTTATCCTGAAAACTAACTTATATCAAATATGTCTTTTCCATTATTGACATTTACTATTTATGAATACCAATATCATATAAAATTATCATGATTACAATAAATCTCTATAATAAATACTCGTTGGTTTATAGATGAAAGTTTAAAGCAACTTAAAATATTTATTTTAATTGATCTGTCTAGATTAATTTCAAATAGCAAAAAAGAAGAATATTTTACTAAATAGTTTAGGATTTAATATTGGTTTTTATTTATTAAATCCAACTAAAATATCCTTGTTTACTTCATTCAAATCATCACATCCAGTAAGGATCATTGCTTTCTTCAGATCATCCTTCACATATTTGTAATACATCTTAACAGCTGTATCTCCTCCAGATATGGACAATCTTGCTAATGGTCTACCTATAAGTGCAATATCTGCACCCAATGCAAGTACTTTGAGCACATCAAATCCTGTTCTAACAGCACCATCTGCGAGTATGGGAATCTTTCCACCAATATTATTTGCAATATCTGGAAGTACATCAGCCACTCCTTGACCTCCATCTAAAACTCGCCCGCCATGATTAGATACGTAACATGCACCAGCACCCGAATCCAGTACACTTATTGCATCTTCAGTACACATGATCCCCTTAAAAATCACGGGTTTTTCTGTAGAGTCAACCAGTTCTATGATCTCCTTTTCACTCTTACGATAGACGGGTTTATTTGATGCATTCCAGTAAGTAGATCCCGCACCATCAAGATCTACACCAAGAGCTATAACATCCATTTCTTCTGCTAATTTTATCAACTGCAGTAACCGCTCTTGTGATTGTGGTTTAAATATTGGTATGCCCCATCCATGATTTTCCCCAACAATTCTAACTCCTAGGTCATCAGGACTCTCGGGAGTATTTCCAACCAAACCAATCGAACCCGAAGACATAGCACCTTTTAAAAGCCCCCTATAAAGTGCGTCTTCGGGCACAACATCGTTCATACTGGATTTAACTCCCGAAAGACTGGCACCCATAAATGGGACTCCAATTTTCTTGTTAAATATTGAAACAGACATTTTAGGCTCTTCATGTTTCTTTATAACCCTCATTTTTAGTTTAAATCCTTGAAGCGAATTGTAATTAGCCTCAAATGTTTTTCCCTGTCCTGCTCCCCCAAAACCTATGGATGCACCAAATTTTTGTCCTGTACATGTCCGATCTGGCTGTCCATCACAGACAGGATATTCACCACAAATCCCGGTCAACATTTTTCGAGCTATTGAACGATAATAATTCAAATCCTTTGTATCATGCTGTGTTTCAGTATAGGCATTCATTTTAAGGGAAAAAATATCGTCACGAATCTCTTGAAGATACTCTTTAGGCATTCCACAAACCGGGCAAAGCCATGAATCAGGAATATCTTCTAGGGATGTGCCTGGTTTAAGGTTAGTATCAGGGTCACCCTTGTCTTCATCATATGCGTAGGTATTGCAATAGGTACAGATATATTTCATTTAATTCATTGTCTCCATAGTTGATAATATTTATATATCATCCAATTTATCGTTAAAATGGTTTTGTGATATTATTTTTAAATCAAATAATTTGTCTGCTTCTTCTGCAGATAGGATTCTCCTCTTTAAAACTATATTTTTGATAGATATTTTATTTTCCATGGCTTCTTCGGCAATTTCAGCCGTTTTTTCATGTATTCTAGATCCAGCCCGAATAATTGCACACCCATATGCAATGAATTCAGCACCTAAAGTTACGGGCATAGCATCCATCAAATGTGTTCGACCAGATTTTGGCATATTAATAAACTCTTTACCCTTCTTTTTTAAAGAGAAGCCCAGATTAGTGATAACCTTTAAGAGAACATCTACACTGTGTATAGTCGCAATATGGGATGCTGTTGGAAATGTCTCGTTGCTTGATTGTGATCTTAACATGATCGTTAGGGCTTAAATATTCGTATTCACCCCGTTGTTTGCCCATTATCTCGAGTGCCCGGTTAGCAATTACTTCATTGATTCATGTTAAATGATGTTCCAGCTCCTGCTTGAAATATATCGATCGGGAATTGATCAAAATAATTTCCCGTCAGAATGTCATCTGAAGCTTTAAAATAGCCTCACCAGTTTCTTTATCAAGAAAATTCAATTCCATATTTGTAATGGCTG
>PLTK01000079.1:11642-20018 GCA_003164415.1 Methanobacterium sp.
CCTAAAGAGTCTTTTTCCCGGCGTGTGCCCATTATCGATCCTCTCCCTCTTTTTCCAATTGTTCTCGAGCTTTAGCAATTGCAATTAGTGGTGGTACATCTTTAGGACATACACGTCGACAGTTGCCATGAAATTTACAATCCCACCACCCACGAGGTATATCTGCAATTTTAAGACGTTCTATTCCATTTTCTTCCCTAGGATCTATATAGAATCTGTACAATTTGGCGAGAGCAGCGGGACCAAGGTACTCTGGATCACTATCATCGATAGGACACGATCCAAAACAAGCAGCACAGAGTATACAGTTTGTATAAAGTTCTAATTCAGGTATTGAATCCGGATCCATGAGTCTTTCCTTTTCAGGTGTAGAATCAGCTGGTTTAAAAACCGGCTCTATGTCTTTGTAGTATTCAAAAAATTTTCCCATATCTACTATTAAATCTTTAATAACTGGAAGATGCGGTAACGGTTCGATTAAAACTTCCTCCTTATTATCCCATTCGATATTTTCTTCAATAGCATGATATGGGGATAGTGGAATCTTCAGATCTCCATTTAAAAGAGATGCTACCTGTGTTCTACAAGCTAGTCGTGGTACTTTGTTTATAAGCATTGCACATGTGCCGCATACAGCTCCCCTGCATGAATAATGGAATGCAATAGAATCATCAAAGTTTTGCTGAAATTGGAATAATGCTCCGAGAATTGTCAACCCGGGTTTCGGTTCCAGCTCAAACGTATCATAGCGAGGATTTTTCATGCCGTCATGATACCTGTACACCTTAATTTTCATTAGTATACACGCTCCTTAGGTTCAAACATTCCAAGAGTTACTGGTTTATAGTTAATATTCAGATTATTATCTTCTAATCCAATAATAGTATGCTTTAAAAAGTTTTTATCGTCACGATCAGGATGATCTGTCCTCATGTGTGAACCTCTACTTTCTTTCCGTTTAATAGCACCCCTAGCAACCACTTCAGCTATTTTAAGCATTCCTTCAAGTTCTAAAAACTGTATTAGTGTTTGGTTTACGGCTAAATCTTTATTGTTAGGGGTGAGTTCGGATAATTTATTTTCCATCTTTAAAATTTCGTTTAAACCTTTTTTCATGGTTTGACCATTACGGAATATACCAAATTTCTGGAACATTAATTCTGTCATTTCATCTTTAACATCAAAAATGTTTGCACCCTTTTCTCGTCCCATAACTTCTTTAATTTTGAATTCAACATCATTTACAGCTGATTCTACAGGTAAGATGTCTGGTATCTGAAAATTATTAATGTCCTTAATGATTGTATCAGCCACCAGTCTACCAAATATAACAGTTTCTAAGAGGGAATTTCCACCCAGCCTGTTAGCCCCGTGCACGCTGATGCATGCACATTCTCCTGCAGCGTATAATCCTGGAAGGATTGTAGATCCATTAATATCCACATCAATTCCACCCATGGAATAATGCTGTCCCGGTTGGACCGGTACTGGTTCTTTAATAGGGTCAACGCCTGCAAAATCCATTGCTATCTGTCTTATTCCAGGTAATCGTTCCATAATACGATCAGAGCCCAGATGGGTTAGATCTAAATGCACATATCCCCCATCATAACCTCTTCCTTCGCGGATCTCCTGTTCAATTGACCTTGCAACAACATCTCGAGGAGCTAGATCAACAGAATTAGGTGCATACTTCTCCATGAACCGCTTACCCTGGCTATTAATAAGAATACCGCCTTCGCCCCTCGCCCCTTCACTCATCAAAATGTTGGTGCCGTATAAAGTGGTTGGATGAAATTGTACAAATTCCATATCCTTTAATGGTACACCCGCTTCTAGTGCCAATGCCTGTCCATCACCAGTATTTATAAGTGCATTAGTTGACCTGTTAAAGATCCTACCAAATCCACCTGTTGCCATGAGCACTGCTTTTGAAATGAAACCATGTATTTTACCTGTCATGATCTCGATTGCAGTACATCCAATACATCGACCTTTATCCTTTACAAGAGATGTCACGAAAAATTCTTCATAAAATGGAAAATTTTTATTTAAAACCTGTTCATACAAAGTATGGAGCGCATTATGTCCTGTTCGATCGGCAGCATAACAAGTTCTGGGAAATCCAGCACCTCCAAATGGACGCTGGGCAATTTTTCCATTCTCTAATCGAGACCATACAGTCCCCATATGTTCAAGTTCGTATACTGTGGCTACAGCCTCACGACACATCTTTTCAACAGCGTCCTGATCTGCAAGATAATCTGATCCTTTAACAGTATCATAGGCATGCATTTTCCAGTCATCAGAAGCCCCATCATCACCAGGGACATTACCGAGTGATGCATTCATACCCCCTTGCGCTGCAACGGAATGTGACCTTAGCGGATGTACCTTAGAAACTAGTGCCCCACTCAAACCAGAATTTGAAATTTGAAGAGCCGCCCTTAGTCCAGTCAGCCCCCCTCCTATTATAATCACATCATGATAATGAATAGATTCTACTGTACTGGCAACACCCACTTCATCGTCATGCTTTACAGATTTCGATACAATAATATAAACCCCTCCAAGATTCCTATTACCATAATAAATTAAAAATGTTGAAGATTTGGAATTTTCATTTTATCAACAGGTTTTTTTTCCTATTCAACTCAATCCAGATATTAATTGTTAATATAATCCTATTTTAAGCTTAAATAGGTTTTTAACCTAAAAATGTGCTGGTTACATGGATTATATTATCTTAATTTATAATTTCATGAATTAATATTTTTGGAATTTATATTAATTTCTGTTATTAAATTATGAAAAGTAAATATCCCCAACGAAATCAATAATAGATAAAAAGTGAGTATTTTTCAACTAGTAATGCTTAGTATATTTAATAACAATAGCAATTAAAAAGAATTTATTTCCTACCAAATTTTTATTTAAGTGTTTAAAGAATTTTAGTATATACGATTGTTTAAAGATTACAGAAAAATTTATTATAGAAAAATTCAATGGAAGTTTAAAATGAATCCAAAAATGGGAAATCTGATATATGCTGGTAAAGCAAAGGATGTATACGAAACAGACGATCCAAAGCTAGTTATTGTCAAATTTAGGGATGATATAACCGCTGGTGACGGAGTTAAAACTGAAAACCTCGTTAAGAAGGGTTTTTACAATTCAATAATTTCTTCAAAGTTTTTTGAAATACTTGAGGAAGCAGAAATAAAAACCCAATATATAAAATTAATTAAACCCGGTTATATGCTTTGTAAAAAGCTTGAAATGATACCGCTGGAAGTAATTACACGAAACATTGCAGCAGGAAGTCTTTTAAAAAAATTCCCATTCAAGACCAAACAGAAGTTAAATCCCCCAATAATACAAATGGATTATAAAAACGATGAATATCACGATCCAATGTTAAATGATTCCATTACAATCGCATTGGATCTTGCAAATCAAGAACAACTAGACATGATAAGGGATATAACAATAAAAATCAACAATGTTCTAAAGGATTTTCTTCATGGAAAAAATATCCTATTTCCAGATTTTAAGATTGAATATGGATTTGATCATCACGGCAACATAGTTTTGGGCGATGAAATAAGTCCTGACACATGCAGATTTTGGGATTTAAAAACAAGTGAACTTCTTGATAAAGATTTGTTCAGAAAGGGTAAATCTGGAGTTATGGACGCTTATGTTAAAGTTGCATCAAGGATACTAACTAATGAAGATCTTAAAAAATGGGATATTGAAAACCTTGAATCTGAAATTTAAGTTAAAAATAATATTTAAAATTAAATTAAATCAAAATTATATAGTTAAATAGATCACGATAATAAATTCAATTAATATCCAAAGGATTGGTGAATATCAATGAAATATGATGCAGAGGTTAAAATAAGTCTGAAAAAAGGTATGTTAAATCCTGAAGCTGCAACAATACAAAGAGCTTTAGCTTTACTCGATTATCAAGTAGAAAATACAGCTACAGTCGACATTATCAAGTTTTCAATTGAGGGAGCAGACAAAGGGATAGTAAAAGAAGAAGTTGATGAAATGTGCCAGAGACTACTCTGTAATCCCGTAATTCATGATTACAATATCACAATATCGCCAAAAGAGGAATAAAATATGAAAGTAGGGATAATAAGATTTCCTGGATCTAACTGTGATAGAGATGTTTTCCATGCATTAAAACTTGCAGGTGCTGAACCAGAATATATATGGTGGAGCAAAAGGGATCTTTCGGATTTTGAAGCAATAGTGATTCCAGGCGGTTTCTCATATGGTGATTATTTAAGAGCAGGGGCAATAGCAGCAATAACACCGGTGATTAATGGAATTAAAGACTGTGTTAAAGAAGATAAACCCGTTCTGGGAATATGTAATGGTGCACAGATACTTGCCGAGGTTGGACTAGTACCTGGAGTATTTACAGAAAATCAAAATGCGAAATTTATATGTGAATGGACAGAATTAAAGGTTGAAACCTCTAGAACGCCCTTCACATCTATGTATAAAAAGAATGAAATAATAAAAATGCCAATAGCCCATGCAGAAGGCCGTTACTTTACAGAAGATCTTAAAAAACTTCAAGATAATGATCAGATTGTGTTATCATTTGAATCAGAGAATCCAAACGGATCAATTCAATCAATAACCGGAGTATGCAACGAAGAAGGATTGGTATGTGCAGTGATGCCGCATCCAGAAAGGGCTTCAGAAACTATTTTAGGATCCGATGATGGTTTAAAATTCTTTAAGGGAATTGTTAAATATTGATTTGTGTTTACTTGAATGTTATAATACCCTGACTATTAGAGAGACTTGATAATCTCAAATTATTAATAAAAAAAACATATTTTAAAATTTTCTTAAACAGTTAAAAACTTTTAAAATAAGTTGATTACCCTAAATTAAATAAATTCAATAATAAAAATTTCACAGGTGAAACAATGGTTGTATATTTGGTAGGTGCTGGACCCGGAGACCCTGATCTCATAACAGTTAAAGCTATTAAAGCTTTGAAAAAAGCTGATGTAGTCATATATGACAGACTTGCAAATGAGGAAATATTAGAACATGCTGAAGGTGCTGAACTCATTTATGTTGGTAAAAAGGCCGGAGAACATTACAAAAAGCAGGATGAAATAAATCAGATTCTAATCGAACAAGGACAAAAACATGATACCGTTGTCAGGCTAAAGGGAGGAGATCCCTTTGTATTTGGTAGGGGTGGTGAAGAGATGCTTGCTCTTCTAGAGGAAGGCATAACCGTAGAATTCATCCCCGGAGTAACTTCGGCTATCGGTGTACCCACATCTGCAGGACTTCCAGTAACACACAGAGGAATTGCAACTTCATTAACAGTTGTCACAGGACATGAAGATCCTACAAAACTTAACAAACAGGTTAAATGGGATTTTAAAGCAGATACAATCGTAATTTTAATGGGTATTGGATTATTGAAGGAAAATACTAGGGAACTAATGAAACATAAAGACCCTGAAACCCCTGTTTGTGTGATCGAAAATGGTACGATGGCTGATCAGAGAATAATAACTGGAACACTCAAAAACATCACAGAAAAACAAATAAATACCCCTGCCCTTGTGATTGTGGGTAATGTTGTGGATGTTTTTAAGGAAGCTTTAATTAAAAAATCTGAACATAAGAAGGATTAATAATGGAATATAATGAATTTGAGGGGAAGGTAATTGGTATAACCCGACCAGCTGAACGAGCAGAAGAAGCTGTTAATATTGTAAAAAAACACGGTGGAACTGCATTAGTCGCGCCAACACTTGAACTTCAAATATCAAATACCCAATCGCTTCTAGATCTTTGTGAAATGGCTGGAGAAATTGACTGGCTAATATTTACATCCCCCACAGGAATAATATCTTTACTTAAGCATTGTAATGATATTAAAAATCGTTTAAACCCGCTTTGTCAGATAGCTGTAATTGGTCCTAGAACAGAAAATTTTCTTGAAGACCAGGGACTTAAAGCAGATGTGGTTGCAAAGGAATACACTGCAGAGGGCTTAATTGAAATCTTTAGGGGATTAGAAATTAAAGATAAAAAAATAGGACTTCCAAGAACTTTGGCAGCCCGAAATAAACTTCCGGAAGATCTTAAAAAAATGGGTGCAAATGTATTTGTTGCAGAAGCATACAGATCTGGACTTCCTGAAAATAAAGATAAAGTTCGAGCACTAATAACTAGTATAATCAACAGGGAAGTTGATGCATTAACCTTCACAAGTGCATTAACCGTTAAAAACTTGTTTAAAATAGTTAAAGAAGAAAATAAAGAAGAAATACTCGAAATTCTTAGAAGTGGAGAAATTATTGTCGTGGCTATTGGCCCTGTGACAGCCAAGCCCCTACAAAACCAGGGTATTCCCGTTTTAATACCGGAAGAATACACTGTAGATGCCATGCTTAAGATTTTAATGGATAAGTTTAATGAATGATGTTAAAGAAATGGAAGATTATATAATAGAATATATAATATAATTCGGATATTCCAAAGGTGAGGATGAATATGAAAGCAATAATATGGCCAGCTTACATCGATTCAAAGAAAACCAAAAATGAGGGAAGGAAGATCCCCCTGGTTGATGCTGTGGAATCACCAAAATTGCGAGAAATTTCCAAAGCAGCGAATAAACTAGGTTTAAATCCAGAAGTAGAAAAGAGTAAATCATATTCCAAATCATGGTGGGAAATTTCTGGAAGGGTAAATGTTGACAAGAATATACCCAAAAGGGAGATCCTGATTAAAATAAGTAAGATGATTAGTGGTACTCGAAGGAAGTAATCATGGCACTAATTTTTATATTAAATTTTAATTTACATTCAAGGAGTTAAAATGCTTAGATCACATAATTCAATGAACTTATCGTTTCAAAAAGCGCATGAACTGGTTAATACATCTGAAGACATTAAAATATATACTCATATAGATTGTGATGGAGTTACAGCAGGTTCTATTCTTTCTTCCATGCTTGATAGGCTTGAAAAGGATCATGACATAGAATTTATTAGTCTGGACAAAATTGATGATCTTGAATCTGAAAATGAACTTACAATATTCTCTGATCTAGGATCAGGACAAGATATGAGTAAGTTTTGTACATCATCATCCAAAACACTGATTCTTGATCACCACCCACCCATTAGAAAAATAGACGAACCCGTTAATGGGAAACTTGTGGAATTAAACCCACATTACCATAATATTGATGGTTCTTATGAAATTTCAGGTGGTGGAATGACCTATCTCCTTGCCAGAACATTTGGATATAATGATCTTAGCTGGATGGGTGTTTTAAGTGCTGTTGGAGATATGCAAAACAGCTTTTCAGGAAAGATGGTTGGTTTAAATAATTCCATACTGAATGAAAGTATTCAAAGCAAATTAGTTGAATCAAAATACGACTTAGCCATCTACGGAAGACAGACTAGACCCATATTTGTGGCATTATCATATTTTGGAGACGTAAATCTTCCTATTACAAATAACAAAACCGAATGCCTTCTACTCTTAAATAAACTTGATATCCCCTCTAAAACTGGGAGAAAACACAGATCTCTGTGTGATCTGAGTGTTGAAGAGAAAAGTAGACTATTTTCTGAATTAGTCAGGATGTTAAGTAGAGAAGTCCCATCCAGATACGTTAAATACGTACCAAAGTTAATTTCAGGAGATTCTTACGAGTTTTTAATGGAAGAAAAATATTCACCACTTAGAGATGCAAGTGAATTCTCAACAGCTGTGAATGCCTGCGGAAGACACAATCACCATAAAATCGCCTTAAATGTATTAAAAGGTGATAGAGGTGCAGGACTTGATGAAATGGAACAATTAGCTCTTGAACATCGACGTTATCTTGCAAAGAAAATGGAATGGATTAGGGGTGACGATAGAATAATTCCTCTTAAAAACATTCAGTACTTCGAAGGCTCCGAAATAAAAAGTGAAGTAATAGGAACCATAGCTGGTATGATATTAAGTTATGGAGACTGGAAAAAGCCGATTATAGGTTTTACACCTATAGGCAACGGTAAAGAAGGCATAAAAGTATCATTAAGATGTTCAAGACTGCTTGCCTACGATGGTATCCATTTTGGAAATTTAATAAGAAGGGTTGCCAAGAAGGTTGGTGGAAGTGGTGGTGGGCATTCTGTTGCCTGTGGAGCTTACATACCCGAAGGTAGTACTGATAAATTCTTAACACTCTTCGATGAAAGTTTGAAGGGAATGATATAATATTAATTAACATTAGATAAAAGGGGATTTGACTGTGAAAGTTTTCAAGAAAAAGGGTGAACTCACAAGATTTCAGATTCTTGCAGATATTGC
>PLTK01000079.1:20024-26445 GCA_003164415.1 Methanobacterium sp.
TAGGTAATGCACGATATAAAATAACCAAACGAGGTATTGAGAAGGTTAAAACAGAAGCTGTAAATTTAAGGAAGTATGCAGATAATGTTCTTGATACTATGAACACCTATAAATCTGTTTGGCCTGCAATTGCACGTGAAGATATGCATTCTGGAGAAACAGTTTGGCTAGAAATGGAAAATGGCACTCTCTATGCAGGTAAAGAAGAAAAATCTGCATATGCAAAAGTTTTAAAATCGGCAAGTGAAGGCGATGATGTAGCATTAGAAAAACTGGGAGGTACAATTCAACTCAAACCAGGAAATATAATTATAATACAAGTTCCAACCATTAAAGAAGGTGGATCTAAGGCCTGTGATAATGAAAAAATCATTGATATTTATAACAGAAGATTTGATAGGGTCGGTATTATGGGTACTGTTTCAAGAGCAGTAACAAATAAATTGGATATAAAGGTTGATTTTGAATTTGCTACTCCTGATGCTACTGTTGCAGCAGCTAAAAGAGGACTTAATGTGGTTGTATTTACAGTTGGTAAGATGAGTAAGAGTTTGATAAGAAAACTTGAACATGAAGGGTTAAGATATACTGTGGAAAATGTTTCATCCAAATAAATAATTATTTATTTTAATTTATTTTAAATTTCATTCTTTGAAAATAATATCAAATATTTATAATCAAATTTTCCAAATATTTAATTTATAATTAAAGAAATTTACAGCCATCAGAATCAATCTTAGAAATTATAGCACCTTTAATTGATGTATCAGGTGTTTTAGAAAGTGCAAATGCTGTATTTCCAAGCATTGCCATCGATGCACCGATGGTTTCATCTTCAAGAATTCCTATTAAATCCATGACTTCACTGCTTAAAAGTCTTGTTTCGATTGCAAATTTCTTTGAGAGTTTTAAGAACGTTTCAGGATTGGGGCTTTTTAACAGTTCTTTTAGCATATGCCTACCAGTTGTATTGATTCTTTTTTTGTGTATAGGATCTCCAATTATTTTTGATGTTTCAATTCCACCAAGACTCTTCGAGATCACATACAGATCATTGGCCAAGATCATTTTATCCATTACAGCCACACCAGGAGCACCTTCTTTAAGTCTAAATGTTATTCCTCCATTGACTTCAGCAACAACATCTCCAAGTCCACTATTCATTTCAATCTCCGCAAGGTGTGCCATCGAAGCAGCATTATTGAAAGTAATATCAAGTTCAAGAATCTTGGCTATTGCCAGAGCAGTACCTAATGCACAAGCAGCTGAAGTACCATAACCTGCGCCTATCGGTATTTCCATTTCATGATCTATCAAAATGGTCCTATCACAGATCATGCTGCTTATATTAAAATTCTTTTCCATTAAATCCAATGTTTTAAAGGTTATTGTGGCATTTTTTGAATCATGTGCACCGTTAATTCTCACATCTGCTTTAAAACCGTCTTCATATTCCTTGTCAATTATTTGAAGTTTAGTAACTACTCCTGTATCCATTGCAACGCCTGCACCGCATGACCCTCTTTTTAAAGGTTGTTGATGATNNAGTTACCATAATTACTTTTCTTCTTTATTGTCAATTTTTATCTAAAAACTTTTGTATTCAAAGTGTGATATTTGATTTTGATAGGATTTTAAAGAAAATTTAATTTGTAATATTTAATGATCAAGAAGGGATAATCAAAAATTTATCATAGTAACTACATAAAACCTAGTAGGAGATAAAAAAAATGTTGATACATAATAAAATAGGTTACACAAGAAAAAAGCAAAAAAGACAACTTGAAAGAGAAAAATTGGCTGAACAACATAAAGCTGTTATTAAAAAACCTCAAAAATTGGAAAGCTGTCATTTAACTGAACTATGAGTTTATTTAATGAATAATTAAATAAATCAATTCTTTTTTTAAGCGTGTATAATTTTGCTTTGGTTAAAACTTAAATTCTTATTATTTTAGACGATAAAAATAATGAAATTAAAAATAAGATCAAAATATTAGATATGAATGTTTAAACAAGAATTTCATATCCCACTAATAAAAACTTGAGGGTATGTCGTCGGATGATTATCATCATTAACTAATAATTAATTAAAAGAGTTTTAAATAAGATCCAAAGATATTTGGAGGTTAATTATGGAATTATCAGTTGGATTAAATAAAGACAAAAATATCATGAAAATGGAAAACCCTTGTACAGGCACATTTTTACTTTTAAATAAAAAAGAAGCCATTAAATTAAAAAACGATTTAGATGTGCTGATCGAACAGATGATTTTATAATCCTAAAATTGATATACTGTAGTTAAATTGGAATATTCATAATATTTGTCTTTTTTTCTATATTTCCTTCTAAAGAAAATTTTATGATATGGTTTTAAATTGTGTTGAAATAATATTTGTTAATGTTTTTATTAAACTGCAAAACATTCAATGTATACATTAAAAAGAAATTGAAAGTTTATAAATTTTAATAATATAAGAAATAATATAAAAATATCTTTAAACAAAAGTATAGTATATATAAAGTATTAATCAAAATATCCAGAAATATTTAATGGATTATACCTCTAGAAATACATATATAAAAATTCATTGGTGATTTCACATTAAAAAAAGAATAGACCTCCATACACATAGTATATTTAGCGATGGTGCATTGTTACCATCAGAAATAGCAAGACGTGCACAGGTATTAAATCATAGTGCTGTAGCAATAACTGATCATGTAGATGCTTCAAATATTGAATGTGTTGGTAAGGTGATAAATGCTGTAAAGGACATAAGAGACAATTGGGACATCGAAATTATACCCGGGGCTGAAATAACCCATGCACCTTCAGAAATAATAGACAAACTTGCCCATCAAGCTAAAAAATTTGGGGCAGAAATTGTAATTGTTCATGGAGAAACTATAGTGGAACCTGTAATTGAAGGAACAAATTGGAGTGCAGTTAATTGTCCTGAAATTGATATTTTAGCGCATCCAGGGCTCATAACAGTAGAAGAAGTTGAAATGGCAAAGGAAAACAATGTAGCCTTGGAGATAAGCTCAAGAAGAGGTCATTGCCTTGGAAATGGCCATGTTGCTAAATTGGCTGTTGAAGTTGGTGCAGACCTAGTTGTAGATACAGACACACACATGCCAGGAGATTTAATATCCTACGAAATGGCTTATAAAGTAGCATTAGGGGCCGGATTGAAAGATAATGAAATAAAAAAAGCTTTAAAAGATAATCCTGAAAGAATACTCAAAAATAAAGGTTTGTTAAAGTAGTTAAAATAAAAATAATAAAGAGGCAGTACCATATGAATGATACAATAGTTGGAATATTTTATATAATTGTAGCACTCCTGATAGTAATAGTAAAATATGCAATACCTCAGTTCTTTGATATCCTAATCTGGCTGATTGCTATTGGTTTAGCAGCTACAGGAGTATATTTCATAATGAGAAATCGTTAATTAATTTTAATTTTTTATTTTAAAAGATACATTGAATTATATCTAAAATAAATAATACATATCCTTAATTATTTATTATATTTTTATTGTTGTTACAAACTAAATATAGGATGTTATTTACTTCTATAAATTTAATTATCTGATATATATTAAAAAACTGAAGGTGTTAATATGGTTATGAAACTTTATAATTTTGTTGAAATAGTTACTGAAATTGAAAATGCAACTATATATGTTGAAAATTATACTTGTGAAGATTCTCCTAATGGAAATGAAATTCATATGGTCGAGATGAACGTTGAAGATACAGACACTGAAAATATTGAAGCAACATTTATAATTGAAGCTGAATCAAAAAAAGCCTTGGATCAACAAGTGAAATTTACACTAGGGGGATATTTCAATAAAATTGATGTTGTAAACAAATTATATTAAATATTTATTATTTTGTAATTCACATCTAAACGATCAAATATAATAACAGCTCCGGTTCACTATTTAATTTAGAATAAAGGGAGTTTATATATATTCAAATAATTTAAATGAGTACTTTAGTAAAATTAATGTTTATCTAAGGGATTTTGGATTATTAGCTAGTACATCATATTCAACAATAATATCCTCTCCTAACATGTAACTTTTTTTTAGTTTAAGCTTTATCGAATCCTTCATATAGTCAACACCCACCCCATCAGCAAGTGTTTTAGCTTCTTTTCCTCCGGCTATCATAGGAGCTATACAAACACGTACTTCAGAAACAAAACCACCTATCAACATTGAATAGTTCAGTGTTGATCCCCCTTCGAGCATGATAGTTTTTACACCCTTAGAAAACAATTCTATCATCAATGCATCTAGATCTACACTATTTTTACCACAGATGACAACTTCTGCTTTTTCCCTTAACTCTTCCACTTTTGCAGAATTAGCAGTCTTTGTAACAGCTATAATTGTATTTGCATCAGATTTTAAGGCTCTTGAAGAAATGGGGGTTCTAGCTTTACTATCAACAATAATTCTTAGCGGATTATCTTGCTTTTTAGCAGGGATTTTATGGACTGTGAGTCTTGGATCATCGGTTATAACGGTGTTGATCCCAACCATTATTGCATCAACGTCTTTTCGAAGTTCATGTACCCTTAAAAGATCTTCTTCTCCGGAAATTTCTGAACTACCTGTTTTAGTAGCAATTTTCCCATCAAGAGTCATTGCAGAGTTAAGTATCACGTAGGGTTTCTTATTTTTTTCTGATAACATATTTTATCACACTGAATAATTATAAAAACTTATTAGGTATATTTTTAATTTGCTATTAGAAATAATAGATAGATAATACAGAAGATGAATGAAGATATTTTTTTTTAGATATAATCTATTACATTAATGTGAGATTAGGCATGAAATAATGCCCTGTTAAGATAGTTGGTAATTTCATGAATTTTAAGACCCATTTACATTATTACAATATTCATGTGAACTTCTATTGAATGATTAATAAAATTTATCTCAATTTTTTGAGAGTATTACTCTTTCTGAAGAATTATAAAAAGGCAAGAAACCAAAATAATCGGTAAAAGGAATCATTTAATATTTAATTATTGACAATTAAACTTAATTTTTTTTAAACATTATAAAATCAACTTAACTATTCGTAATAGATATAAAAGATTTGTAGACTAAATCATCTATTTTATATGTTAATATCCCATATCCAATAATAATTATTGGATGAATTAAATGGGGCGTATTTATTATATGAATATTAATGAAATAATTGGTGATGCTCTAAGGTACCCATTATCTGACTGGAAGAAAATTCTAATATTAGGATTTATCATCTTAGTTGGTAGTATTTTCTATTTAATATTTCACATTATATCCAACACAATAAATAATGTTACAATTCTTATATTTTTAATTTGGTTCATAATTTTATTTTTCATATTTGGTTATCAGTACAGAATAATAAACTTTACCATGAATGGTAATGCAGAACTTCCAAAATTCAATTCTTGGAAGGTAATGTTCATTGAGGGTATCAAATATTACATAGTGCATTTAGTTTATTTAATACCGGCTCTTTTGTTACTGTCTGTATATCCACTTTACTTTTTAGCATTAATTAGAGATCCTGCCCCATTAACATTTATTCCATATTTAGAAGATTTTATTAGGATTATTATTTCTGGAACAAACTTTGCTTCATACTTCTGGTTATGGGTCTCAATTCTTATTATGAGCTTATATCTTTTCATAATTACGCCCATACTATATATGGGATTAGCAAATATGATAAAAAATAATGGGAAATTGCGTAATGCATTAAGTTTCCGATTAATATTTAATAAAATAACTAAAAATGGATTGAAACCTCTGATAACATGGTATTTAGCAATAATAATCCCATTTTCAATCATATATTTAATATCTCTAAATCTATATATATGGCATATTTATCAATCATTAGTATTTGTGTTAGTGCAACTGATCGGAGTTTCATATCTGACAATATATTCTAACAGATTAGTAGCATTATTCTACCTATCAAAATAAAAAAATCTCTTAGAACACCTATCAACTGAAAAGAGTGAGGCATAATAATAAAAAGTAAACTTTTTAATTTGTCAAATATAAAATAACTGTTTTAAGTTATGTTAAGAATAAGTTAAGCTGATAATATGAATTTTTAATAATATTTTTGGAGGACCAAATTTGGAAGAACGCTACGATAGAGGTTTAAAAAACCTTGAAAAAATACATCCTGAGGCAAGTAAAGCATTGATAGAAAGTTTAAAGGATATAGCCCCAGATTTAGGACGTTTTGTGGTAGAATTTCCCTATGGAGATATATACGAACGCCCTGGACTCGACCTTAAATCACGGGAAATTGCAACTATAGCGGCTCTCACTGCCATTGGAGACACAAAACCCGAACTTAAAGATCATATTAAAGGTGC
>PLTK01000189.1 GCA_003164415.1 Methanobacterium sp.
TTTTAACAACTTTATTTTATACTATAAAATTATACATGATATCAAGACATATTTTGTTAAAATTGTTTCAATGAACTGATCATGATTTTCAATTTAATTTTGGGTGTTTAAATGGATAAACAATCAGCTCCTTCCAAGAAAAAAGTTTACATCAGCTATTTATTAAGAACAGTAATATTATGGTTTGGTGANNGTATCTTAAACTTGTTTTTTTGGCCTATTTTATCCAGATTATTTTTACCATTCCTTGTTTACACCGTTGGTATAGGCTCTCTCCTTTTAAATGGTCTGATGATCTGGTTTGTTAGTAATTTCGTTTCAGGTATAACAATAGAAGGTTGGGCACTCATCCTCACCCCAATAGGAATGGCTTTCATAACAACTATTTTGTCAACAATCATTACAATAGACGATGATGCCTCATATTACCGTCTGGTTTTTCAAAGAAATATAAGGGACAGAAATGATCATAGTTCGCTTAAACCTGGGGTTATCTTTCTTGAAATAGATGGACTTGCCCATAAAGTGCTAAAGGAAGCTTTAGATAAAGGAGTTATGCCTACCCTTTCTAAATGGCTTGAAAATGGAAGTCATAAACTAACTGTATGGGAAACTGATTTATCAAGCCAAACAGGTGCAAGTCAAGCAGGTATACTTCATGGTAACAATGATAATATCCCTGCATTTAGATGGGTTGAAAAACCAAATGAAAATAGGATAATGGTTTCAACAGGTCTTTCGGATGCACCTTTAATTGAAGAACGAATATCAGACGGCAGGGGGTTACTTTCAATACAAGGTGCTAGTAGATCAAATTTGTTTTCAGGCGATGCTAAAGATATCATATTCACCTATAGCCATCTAAAAAATCTTAGAAAATTTTACAGTGGAGCATGGTACTATCTATACTCCAGTCCATCGAGTTTTGGACGTATCATAATATTATTCCTAGGCGACGTACTGAGGGATTATGGATCCCAATTAAAACATAGCATTAAAAATATAAATCCTCGCATACATCGTGGTTTTTCTTATCCATTTATAAGAGCTGGTGCTAATGTTTTTTTAAGAGAAGTAACTACTTATACCCTTATTGGAGATATAATAACTGGTAAAATTGATGTTGCATACGTAACTTATCTAGGTTATGATGAAATAGCTCATCATTCAGGTGTTCGTGATGAAGATTCCTTTAACGCATTAAAAGGTCTGGATAAACAATTTTCTCGTCTAGAAACTGCTGTAGGATATTCCCACAGACATTATAAATTTGTTGTACAATCCGACCACGGACAAACCAATGGGTCCACCTTCAAACAACGTTATGGAATAACTCTCGAAGATCTGGTAAGGGGTTACATTCCAGCCCATATCAAGATATACAGTAAATTATCCTCTAACGAAGATCATTTCTCACAGGCTTTGACTGCACCTATTGATTCAAGTAAATTGTATTTTAAAAATAAAAAGGATAGAACAGTTGAAAGAAGCAGAGAAATTGTTTCTGATACATTAAAAAATATTGAAAAACGTGACATAGCAAACAAACCCTATTCTAAAGGTGTTTTAGAATACATACAATCCTATACAGCCGATAAAAATCCTAAAACAAAGTCTTCATCAGAAGCAGAGGTGATTGTGCTTGCGTCTGGGAATTTGGGGTTAATATATTTCACACTCTGGGAAAATAGATTAAGTTATGAAGAGATTAAAGATATTTTTCCAGATTTAATACCGGGTTTGGTTAAACACGAAGGAATTGGATTTATAATGGTTCATTCAGATGAATTTGGACCGATTGTAATAGGATCAGATGGCATATACTATCTCAAAACAGATACAATAGAAGGAGTAAATCCATTATCAAACTTCGGACCAAATGCTGCCCAACATCTCAAAAGGACAGATAAATTCAAATACGTACCGGACATCGTTGTTAATAGTTTCTACGATCCTGAGAGTGATGAAGTTGCAGCGTTTGAAGAACTTGTTGGAAGCCACGGAGGACTCGGTGGTGATCAATCCTATCCATTTGTGATGTATCCTACAGAGTGGAAACTCGAGAATGAAACAATAGTTGGTGCGGAAAAGCTTCATGAAGTACTTAAATCCAGATTAAATCAGGAAAGTCATAAAAAGAAGAAAATTTAATATATTTGATATTATTCAGTTACAATCCCTACGTTCCTTTACAACACTTAAAAATTCCTTTGAATTTTCCATTTCCTTAATCTCCCAGTTATATATTATCGGTATCCCCTCTATGCATTTCAAGGATTTCTTACCCTCCATCAAGAATACAGCATCTGCTTCAGTTATTCCAGATAAATCCTTAACATTTAGTGCCATTTTCCTTAATGCTTGTTGGTTTCTATTCTTTTCCATGTTAGTTATAACGGTACTACCATTTTTTCGAATCGTTTCCCCTGATTCATGTTTTGCAAGAGCATCAAATGGGGTTCTTGTAGTTGATATAACTCCAAAACCTAGATTGGTTAAGTTATTTTGATTATCAATCGAAGTTTTAGGGTTTATATTTGTATTATCCGACTTTTCCATCCTATCTTGATTAAAATTAGGAACGGCTAAAAGGTTTACTGAAAGTGTTATCTTCATGTTGAGTATACTCTCAAGCATCATGGCGGTTTCAGGAAATGCACGAACCATTCCACGTTCATATTTATAAATAGTCTCCCTTGACACGTGAGCTTTGTCTGCTAGATCTTTTCTTGAGATATTCTGTGCCTCTCTGACTTGTTTTATAATTTCACCGTCCATTTGAACGTAGTATCCGCCACGGTCAGCAAACACCTCAGGATAAACATCATCAACAACCATATTCCTAAGGGTTTCTCTAGCAATAACTGGAATTCCGTGTCTTTCGTAAACTACATCCTCTTCCAAATATTCATTTTTAGACTTAATCCCCACGACAAGTGGTGAAGCCAGGAAAGTATCTGCAACTTTCTTTATTTCCTCTGCTTGGTTGCCTGTAAATCCATCTATATTGATTAATATCTTAAGCAGTAAAAGTTCCAGTTCCTTTCTTGCAACCATATCGAAACAACTTCTATCATATATATTAGAAGTTTCAAAACCATGGTTACTAAGAAGATTATTTATCTCAACAAGGACATGATCCCTTTGAGCTGGAATACTAGTTTTCTGCATTTAATCACCGGTGAAAAATATGAACAATATATTATTATACGTTGGAATTGATGATACTGATTCCAGTTCTGGAATGTGTACCACCTATATAACTTGTGTTATAATCTCCAAACTTAAAGATTGTGGTTTTAATATTACAGGATACCCACGACTCATAAGGCTTAACCCTTTTGCAAGATTTAAAACGCGGGGAAATGGTGCTACATCCTTTAAATTGGAATTAAAATCAGATAAAGAAGTTGATGAAGTTAAAAAAATTGTTTTAGAGAATGTTGAACTATTATCAGTACTACAAGACGAACGAACGAACCCTGGTGTTGTTTTCTACGATGGAGAAATAACTCCAGAACTTCAAAAATTTGGATTGGAAACAATTAGAAATATAGTGACTATTGAAGATGCTGAAACTCTATTAAATAGGGTAGGGGCTGATTTTTATAAGTTCAAAAATGGACGGGGGATTATAGGGGCATTGGCCGCAATAAGCTGCTGTCTTGGCGATAAAACCTATGAATTATTAACTTACAGAACACCTGAAAACTATGGTACTCCCCGTCAAATAGACCATAAATCCGTGGTGAAAATGAATGATAACACCTATCCAGTTACATTTGATAATTTAGATCAAGGCTACATTGCAATAGAACCTCATACCCCATGTCCTGTACTTTATGGTATCAGAAGTGAAAATCCTGAAATTTTATGTCAAGCCAAAGATACTGTAAAAATTTTAGAACCTCTTGAAAGATTCTGCATATATTTAACCAACCAACACACAGATATGCACCTCCAAAAAGTTGAAAATATCTCAGACATGGAAAAATTCAAATGTTACATAGTGGAAGGAACAGTAAAAAATAAACCTCATGTAATAGAAGGAGGACACCTCATATTTACCCTTGGAGATGATTCTGGACAGATTGAATGTGCTGCCTACGAACCAACCAAGCAGTTCAGGGAATTTGTAAGAGAACTAGAACCTGAAGATGTTTTAAGAGTGTATGGAGGTATAGGTGAAGGAATAACAGCCAAAGGAACACTCAATATTGAGAAATTTGAACTTCTTAAACTAGGTAATCTGTTTCTCAGCAAAAATCCAATGTGTGATTGTGGTAAAAGAATGAAATCTGCAGGAACTGGAAAGGGTTACAAGTGCCCTAAATGTGGTTCAAAGTTAGGGGAAGACAAAAAGGAAGTGGTTAAGATCCAACGAAATATTAAAAAAGGATTTTATGAAACTCCACCATCAGCTAGAAGACATTTAAGCAAGCCAATTGTTAGAATTAAAAAATAAAATTTGATAATTTATCTTATTATAATA
>PLTK01000137.1 GCA_003164415.1 Methanobacterium sp.
GTATAAAATAAAGTTGTTAAAAAAAAATTATAGGATAATGATCCTCACAAATTCTAAGTGCTCGATGGAAGAAATTGTTTTTATTGTGAATTTAATAAACTGAATGTTTCTTCGGCTTCGGCTTCAGAAGCAATTCCAATGGTTACAATATCTGCAAATTCAACGGTTTTAAGATAATCAAAAGCTTCTTGTGGTTTCAATATACCTGCTGCAAGAACTTTTTTAACAATAATTGTTTTATCCAAACTGTTAATTAGTTGATTGAGATGGGTTCTTTCATCATATCCATAGATCTCAGTATCCATAAGATATCCTAATTTGTTTACAGGTACCATATAAACGTCAAACATTTCCTGTATAGGGGATCCTACCAAACGTTTAGTTGTTGAATAGGGCATGTGTGTTGCAATTCCGGGTACAGCATCTTCATCCTTAATAAGTCGAAGTTTTTCACCGATAAAATTCCAATCCTTTTTATCGGTTATGTCTGCATGAAGAATCATGGATGTAGCATTGAGATTTGAGAGGAGTTGAATATCTTCCAATTCTTTCTCAGGACGCACAGTTCCAATTATATCCATATTATATCCTGCATTTAAAGATTCTTTAAGTGCTTCTAAAACAGGAGGATGTGGAATTATTTGAATTCCAGTAATACCCATCTCGTATGATTTTTTTATTATTTTAAATATATTTTCTGGGTTGTTGTACAAGTCAAGTTGATAGAGGCGTGCTCTGTGACCAAATTGTGCAGCTGCAATAAATGGGGAGGTTCCAAGAAGTGTTCTTGGTATTTCCCCGTTTAAAATTTTTAATTTACCTTCAAACATCTATTTTACTCCACTGGCTGAGCAACTACAGCAGTTCCATAGGCTAAAATTTCTTGCATTATATCAGAAATAGCATCTGAATCGAAACGTGCACTTATTATGGCATTGGCCCCCATTTCCTGGGCATGTTCAATACATCTTTCAAGTGCTTCATTTCTTGATTCTTGCATCATCTGGACGTATTCTTTAATTTCTCCACCAAATACAGAACGTAACCCTGCACCTATTTGGCCTCCTACACCTCTACTCCGTACAGTAAGTCCGTATACAAATCCTTTTGTTTCCAAAATCTCATACCCTGGCACATAATTTGAACTCACAATTATAAATTCATCAACTGAAACCAACCTAACACCTCCATTAATATTCAATGCAGTATACTATACCCATATACTTCTATTTAATGTTGATATATTTTCCTATCTATGTTATATTACTATAATTAAATACTTAGCCCGTATTGGTTCAATTAAGTAATATTCCAATTTGGGGATTATAATTTTAGAAACTAATTTAATCTATATATATTATAGATATTTCAAAAAAATTTATATTACGATTCACATAATCATATATTTACTATAGAAGTAAATCGAAGTTTTCCTATAAAATTAAACTCATTCCACTTCATTATATTATACAACGAGAACTGGAGCTGGTGAAAAGATGGATAAAAAAGTACTTATCGCTGATCAAATAAACGAAAAAGGAATAGATGAGCTCTCAGGTATTGCGGAAGTTGTTAATAACTTTACAATATCAAAAGAAGAACTCTTAGATGTTATAAAAGATTTTGATGCTATAATTGTAAGGAGCCGTACAAAGGTTACCCGTGAAGTAATTGAAGCATCCCCAAAACTTAAGATAATTGCACGTGCCGGTGTGGGTGTTGACAATGTTGATGTTCAAGCAGCAACCGAACGCGGTGTAATGGTAATAAATGCTCCGGAATCAACTTCGATAACAGTTGCCGAGCATACTATGGGATTAATACTTGCACTTTCACGTAAAATTGCCATAGCAGACAGTTCAGTTAAACAGGGTAAATGGGAAAAGAGTAGATTCATGGGTATTGAGCTTAACTGCAAAACTCTTGGTGTAATTGGGATGGGCAGAATTGGAAGCCAAGTTGTAACACGTTCAAAGGCATTTGGTATGGATACTCTGGTATATGATCCTTATATAACCGAAAAAACAGCTTTAGAATTGGGAGTAACTGTAGTGGACCTTGAAACCCTGATCAAACAGTCTGATGTAATGACTATACATGTTCCATTAACAAATGAAACTAAACATCTGATATCCAAGGAACAGTTTGAAATGATGAAGGAGAATGCATTCATAATAAACTGTGCACGTGGAGGAATCATTAACGAAGACGATCTGTACGAAGCACTTTCAACAAATAAAATAAGGGGAGCTGGACTGGATGTATTTGAAAATGAACCTCCAGAGGATAGTCCTCTTTTAGGGTTGGATAATGTTGTTTTAACTCCTCATATAGCTGCATCGACTTCTGAGGCACAAAGGGACGCAGCAATAATAGTTGCAAATGAAATAAAAAAGGTATTCAAGGGACAATCTCCTAAGAATGTTATCAACATGCCAGTACTCGATACTGAAACTTTAAGCACCATAAAACCATATTTTGAACTAATAGAAAAAATTGGAAGGTTCATGATACAAACAGCTAAGGGTAACATCAACGAATTGAATATAACCTACTGTGGTGAGCTTTCAGATTTTCCAAAGAATGATGTCCTAACGCGTATGATACTTCAAGAAGTTTTAAATCCAATACTCAATGAACCTGTAAACTTGGTGAATGCTACAAGTGTAGCTAAAAACAGGGGAATAATTGTAACAGAAGGAAAAAGATGCGACGCAAAGGGATTTAAAAGTCTTATAAAAGTTGAAATGAAGTCTGACAATAATGATGTGAGTTTAGAGGGTATATTCGTTCAAACACCTAAGATAGTCATGATCAACGGATATCCGGTTGATGTTGAACCGGAGGGAACCATGCTCATATGCAAGTACAAGGATAAACCGGGTACAATAGGTGCTATAGGTACGAAGATTGGTGAGCACGGGATTAACATAGCTAAAATGCAGGTAGGTAGAAAA
>PLTK01000109.1:0-9861 GCA_003164415.1 Methanobacterium sp.
AAGATAATATTAAAACCAAGCTTGAAAATTTAAATTTTAATAAAATAAACTACCTAAACAAAAAACGGATTTTATATATATTACCACAGGATGAAAATGGAATTCCAGGAAACAAAGACCTTCTAAGAAATATCCAAAAAACATTTGAATGTTTTATACTATCCTCCACATCAAAGGAATTATTATTATGGAAATATTCAAATAATAAAATTAAACAAATTAAATCTTGGAAAATAGAATGGTCTAAAACAGAGATATTCAATAATCAATTCAGGGATTTATATTTTAATGTACTGACTAGTTTAAAAATAGATATTGTACACATATTAGATCTTTTTAAACACACCTTTGATCTTCCTTATACTGCACATAATTTAGGATTACCAATAATTTTATCGATTAACAGTGATTATTTATTCAGATCAGACCATAAATACAATTTATCCGATGGAAATGAGTTTACCGATAATGAGGAACTTGATAGTGATATAATTAAATCTGGTCAAGAATTGGATAAATCTAATTTAAAAGATTTCAATAAAGAATTGAAAGATGGAGTATTGGATATTCTTAAGAAATGTTCGACATTAATTACCACACCCCAATTAGCGGTACAAATCAACTCATTTTATCCTGAATTGGAAGGAAAACAATTTAAATTGATAGAGAATGACAATACCAACAATCAAATTAATGATATAAATTTCGAATATACCAAAGAAATGGCATATGAACTTGAATCAACGTACTGTGAAAACTTATTTGTTGATAAAAATTCAGATGTTAAAGAGATTTATAGAGTAGCTATCTTTGTCAGGGGAAGAAATGAAAGTAATCCTCCAACTGCTAATATAAGATTGTTAATGCCATTTTACCATCCCTCATTATATGGAAAAGTTGTGCCCCATATTATAAATGAAAATTTTATCGATAAAATAGATATAAACTCTTTTTTAAACGATAAAACCTATGATTGCATCATAGTACAAAGGGATATATTAGAAATGCAATTTGCAAAGTTTTTAGTTAAAAAATGCCAAGAACTAGATATAAAATTGATATATGAATTAGATGATGACCTATTAGGCATCGATGAAACACATCATGAATATGAAACCTATTCCTCCAAGGGACATATCATCAAATATCTGGTTGAAAATGCAGATATTGTCACTGTAAGTACGACTAACCTAAAAGAAAAACTAGATGATATGGCTGATGTCAGACTAATATCCAATGCATTAGATGAAAGATTATGGTGTACAAAGAACCATCATCCTATGAATGAAGATAATGTAATAAAAATTGGGTATATGGGATCATTTACCCATGGAAAAGATTTGGACATCATCAAAAATGTGATAAAAGACTTAAAAATTAAATTTGCAGAAAATGATATCAATTTGATCTTTGAAATTATCGGGGGTATAAATAAAGATGAAACCGATAATTGGTTCCATCAAATACAAATACCTCCAACAAATTATAACTATCCCCTCTTTGTGGAATGGCTTAAAAATACAATAAATTGGGATATGGCCATAGCACCCCTAATAGATGCCCCTATAAATCAGAGTAAAAGTGAAATTAAATACTTAGAATACACTGGATTAGGCTTGTCTGCAGTATACAGTGACATGGGACCATACCATGAAACCATAAGAAATGGTTATAACGGTCTTTTAGTTAAAAATAACGATATAAATGAATGGGAAGATCAAATTAACAAACTAATCCGTGATAAAAAGCTTTGTAATGAAATAAAACGTAATGCAAGAAAAAATATTGGAAAAGAATATTTAATAAAATATCGTACAGGAATATGGTATGGAATTATCAAAGAATTGGTTGAAAAGAATTGATCATAATATTATGTATGATTCCGATGCCAGTTAATAAATTTTTTTTTAATATTGAATTAGTTCTAAAAAACAGTTAATATATTAATCAAATCTTACAATTTATTGTATTGTTAACAAAATTATTATACAATTTTCAATAAAATAATAATTATCTAATTTATAATAATCTAAAATATTTTACGGATTTTAATCTAATTAATACAATATTTATCTAGTGGGTAGATGAAATGATAGAAGGTAAATTGAATGATAATCTTAACGATGTAGATGGCAATTCAATGGAAGATAAGAAAAGAATTGTTGAAGATTTATATTTAAATATAAACAATTTAGAATCTGATTTTTACGAACTGGAATATTTGGAAAATAATAATAGATCGATCATCCAAAGATTAAATTCTAAATTTCCATGGTTATACATAATATTAATGAATAAAACAAATATTAAAGGGGCAATACGTGATATTAAGGGTTATCGTTCCATTAAAAAAGACTGTCTCTTTGATATTGGCTATTATTTAAAGAACAATCAAGATGTAATGTTAACTGGAAAGGATCCATTACTACACTATTTATATCATGGTTTCAAGGAGAATAGAAATCCAAACCCCAACTTTGACACTAATAACTATTTAAAAACATATACGGATGTTAAAAAATTAAATATAAACCCACTAATACACTACAGCCTATATGGAAAGGAAGAAGGCAGAAAAACAAAAAATTATAATGTTTCAGTTATAATGCCCACATATAATAGGAAGAAAGTTATTGAAAATGCTATAAATTCTGTATTGAATCAAACCTATGATGATTATGAGCTTATAATAGTAGATGATGGAAGTACAGATGGTACCAAAGAGTTGATCAAACAGAAATATGCAAGTTATCTTAAATATGGCAAAATAAAATATTTCTGCCAGAAAAATGGTGGAGTGAGTAATGCCAGAAATAATGGATTAAAAAAAGCTGAAGGTAATATAATTACATATTTAGATTCTGACAACTGTTGGCACAATAAATACCTATATAAAATAGTATCTGCACTGTCTAATCCCCATATAAATACTGTTTATACTGCAATAGAAGTGAATAATATCTATGAAAACAATTTTTATGTTAGAGCCACACCCTACGATAGGACATTACTGTTGAAGGGAAATTTCATCGACCTCAATATATTCGCTCATAAGAAATATATTTATGATAAATTAGGCGGATTCGACGAGTCTTTAAGCCGACTAGTTGACTGGGATTTGATTTTGAGATATACTCGATTAAATCCACCATATTTTATAAATGAGATACTGGCAAAATACTTTATTGATAGTGAATTGAATAACATTTCTCTTAATTCAACTTTAGAGGAGAATCGTTTAAAGGTGCAAAAGTTACATAGTGGTGAACTAATAAAATTAGGACTTTTAAATCCTGAAAAATGATCAAACAAATTTCCATACTAAATAAACGGAAAAATATCAGATTAAACTAATTTTATACTCAAATTCTTTAAAAATAGTTTAAAATATTATTATAATCCAGGTTTTTAATTGTAAAGTATCCATTAAAGTGTCTATCAAATGATACATTAAAATTAGTTTTGGAATCAATTGTAAATAATAAAATAGTAGAAAAGTCCAAGTCATTAGAAGTTTTATTATTAAATCATCACCATATAAAAATTGAGTAGAATATTATTAAAGATCGTAAATTCGAATTAATAGGAGAAAATATAGTATGAATCGGTTATGGAAAGTTTTGATTCGTCCCATTCTTGAGGAGATCAATGCTAAATATATTGTTGAAATTGGTTCAGATTTAGGTTTGAACACAAAACATATTTTAGAATATTGTTTAGATAACAACGCTCACCTTACTGCTATTGATCCATTTCCCAAATTTGATATTGAAGAGTTTAAAGCTGAATATGGCGATAAATTCGAAATTTATACTGAATTAAGTCTAAACAGACTACCATTATTAAAAGATTATGATACAATTATAATTGATGGAGACCATAACTGGTACACAGTTTACAATGAACTTAAAATAATTGAAGAAAGCTTTAAAGACAAGAAATTTCCCCTCATATTCCTGCATGATATAGGATGGCCATATGCAAGAAGGGACTTATACTACAATCCTGAAAACATACCACAAAAGCACAGGCAACCCTACAAAAAATTAGGAATTTATCCTGGCAAAAACTCTCTATTAGAGACTGGAGGATTAAATTCCCATCTATTTAATGCCATAACTGAAAATAATCCTCATAATGGTATTTTAACAGCATTAGAGGATTTTATTAAAGAATCAGATTTAAAACTCTCATTTGAACATGTTAACGCATTCCATGGATTAGGAATCTTATACATTAAAGAGGATAAAATTGATAAAATCGTAAAAAAGGTAATTGAAAGTGCTGATATAGTTGATCTTCTTGAAAAAGAAAGAAATACACAGACAATCGCAAATAATGAGTCAGAAGTTAAAAATAATGAACTCAGAAGAAATCTGCATGAAAGTAAAACAACTATGAATAATTTAGAAGAGGAGTTTAATCAGTCCCAAAACAAGTTAAATCAGACAGAATCTAAATTAGAAATGACTGGAACTCGTTTAAACATTGTTGAAACCGATTTACACGAGAAAGAAAATCAATTAGAATCTTTGAATCAGCAGATAAAGATCATTGAATCAGATGAAATACTTGTTAGAAAGCTTAGAAAAAAATTAGATACAGTAGAAACTAACTATCTTAAAATGAGATATCATAAAAATTATGATAGATCGCTCACACAACGATTATCTTCAAAATTTACCATTTTATACCTACTGATTAAAGGAAAGGGCGGTATAAATAATGCTATAACTAATATAAAGGGTTATAGATCTATTAAAAAGAACAATCTTTTTGATATAGGATATTATCTTAAAAATAATAAAGATGTGATGTCAACGGGTAAGGATCCATTTATCCATTATTTATATCATGGTTTTAGGGAAAATAGAGATCCTAACGCTAAATTTAACTCTAATTATTATTTAACCAATTACAGTGATGCCAGAAAATCTAATTTAAACCCACTCATACACTACAGTTTGTATGGAATACAAGATGGAAGAAGGACTAAAATTAAAATTGCCATTAAAATTCCCGTACCTAGTTGGAAAACTGCCAATGATTGGGGAGACTATCACTTTGCCCTAGCATTACAAAAGGAATTTGAGAAGAAGGGCTGTGATGTAATAATACAGATATTAACTGAATGGTATAACAGTGATGATGATGATTGTGATGTGGTATTGGTTTTAAGGGGCATTCAAAAATATAGGCCCAACAACAAACACTTTAACATAATGTGGAATATTTCCCATCCAGATGAGATAGATATCGATGAATACAATCAATATGATTATGTATTAATTGCATCTGAAATATGGGCAGACAAAATTAAANNTGATTTATTCTATCGCGAACCAAGCAGTAAATATAATCATGAATTATTATTTGTTGGTAATTCAAGAAACGTGTTTAGAAAAATCATGAAGGATTTACTGCCTACTGATAAATCGCTCGCAGTTTATGGAAATAATTGGGAAGAGTTAATAGATGAAAAATATATTATGGGTAACCATATACCAAATAAAGAGTTAAGAAAAGCATATTCTTCGTGTAAAATACTACTCAACGATCATTGGGATGATATGAGGGAGAAAGGGTTTATTTCGAATCGTTTATTCGATGGATTTGCTTCGGGAACTTTAATCATATCGGATAAAGTTGAGGGTGCAGAAGATATTTTTGGTGAAGCATTAATCACATATGAAACACGTGATGAACTTATCAGTTTAATAGATCTCTATTTGGATAATAAAGAATTACGAAGAAAAATAGTTGAAACTACACGAAATAATGTTATTGAACATCACACATTCCAAAATAGAGCAGAATATATGTTAAAAATTATTAATTCGAATTTATAGGAGAAATAATTATGAATAGATTATGGAATGTATTGGTGCGCCCCATTCTTGAGGAGATCAATGCTCAATATATAGTTGAAACTGGTACTGATTTAGGTTTAAACACCAAAAATATCTTAGAATATTGTGTAGATAATAATGCCCATCTTACAATTATTGATCCACTCCCTAAATTTGATATTAATAAACTTAAAGAAGAATATGACGATATATTTGAAATTTATACAGAATTGAGTTCAGATAGATTACAGTTACTTAAAGATTATGATGCAATTTTTATAAAGGGATACCATAATCACGACACAATATACAATGAACTTAAAACAATTGAAAAAAGTTTTAAAACAAATAAATTTCCAATCATATTCTTATGCGGACCCAAAACTGAAATAACACCATCATCTGATAGATCCACACAGTTGGACATTAGCACTGATCCAAATAATATCATTGATGAAGATAACATGAATGGTATCATAGAAGCTGCAGATGATTTTATTAAAGAATCTTCACTAAACCTATCATTTAGATATATAAATGCATCAAATGGACTGGGAATTATATATGTTACCGATAAAGAATTGGATAATACAGTTGAAAAGATAATTGAAAGCCCAGATTTAATAGATATTCTAGAAAAGGAACGTATTGAACTAAAAATTATCGCTAATAATTTAACAGTTCAAAATAATGATCTTGAAAGCACACTATCAGATGATACTGCTAAACTGAATCATTTAAAAAATGAGTTAAATAAAACTGATAATAAGTTAAAAGAGACAGAAACCAAATTAGATCAGACAAACACAAGATTAAACTTGGTTGAGTCTGAGTTACAAGAAACAGGAAGCAGATTATTATTTTTGAACAAAAAGTTCTCGAGGATGACATCAAACGATGAACTTGTTAAAGAACTCTCTAACAACGTAGATTATATTGAAAGAGATATTGCTGAGATGAACTATCGTAATAATTATGGTAGATCGATTAAACAACGATTAATGTCCAGATTCACAATTTTATATCTTTTTCTTAAGGGCAAATCCAATATTAAAAGTTCCATAATTAATATTAAAGGTTATCGTGCGATTAAAAAGAATCATCTCTTTGATGTAGGGTATTATCTAAAGAGTAATATAGATGTAATGGAAATGGGTAAGGATCCATTTATTCATTATCTGTATCATGGTTTCGAGGAAAATAGAAACCCAAACCCGGATTTTGATGGAGATTACTACTTACAGTCAAATATTGATGTTTTAAAATTAAAAATAAATCCACTCATCCACTACAGCTTATATGGAATGAAAGAAGGCCGAAAAACCAAAGAACTCGATGAATATGAACAAGTTGGTACTAGAATATCAGTTACAAAGAGAAAACGACTTGAAGAGAAATATGGTGTTTCTGTTATTATGCCCACATACAACAGGGTCGATATAGTGGGAAGAGCAATAGATTCTGTTTTACAACAAACCTTTGATCATCTTGAATTGATAGTGATTGATGATGGAAGCACCGATGATACTGAATCTTTAATAACTGAAAAATATGCTGAACACATTAAAAATGGGAAAATTAAATATATAAAACAAGAAAACAGCGGAGTTAACATAGCAAGAAACACGGGTTTAGCTAATGCAACAGGCAGCATAATAGCCTATTTAGATTCTGATAATTACTGGTTGGATACCTATCTTGAGAAGATGGTTGGTGCATTGGTTGATAATAAATGTAATACAGCGTACGCTGCAATGGATGTGGATGATAAATACAGGAATAGAAAGTTTATCAGAGAAACTAAGTACAATAGAAATGAGCTTTTAAAGGGTAATTTTATTGATCTCAACATATTTGTCCATAAAAAATTTCTTTACGATCAATTAGGTGGATTTAACGAGTCATTAAACAGACTTGTTGATTGGGATTTAATATTACGGTATACTCGTTTAAATGAACCATTTTTTGTCGATCAAGTGCTTGCTAAATACTTCCTTAGTGATGATCTTAAAAATATTTCAAATACAGTTGATCTAGGTGAGAATCAGTCAAAGGTATACAAATTACATAGCGATGAACGGGTTGAAAAGGGAATAGAGAGTTTAAATATAGGATATGTACTTTGGGATTTTCCAGCTTTTTCACAAACCTTTGTAATGAACGAACTCAGATGGTTAGTTGAAAATAATTATGATGTGAAAGTTTTCTATAAGATCAAGCCAGATCGTGAAGCCGAACTGGACTTTGAGATTGATTCGGTACAGATAAAAAATGCAACAGATCTTATCAGAAGAATTGATGAATACAAAATCAATATGCTGCACACACACTTCTCATATCCAGCCGGCACGCGATTAACATATCCTGCAGCTGTGAAAACAGGAACGCCCTTCACATTGTCGGCTCATGCAATAGATATTTTCCATAAAAAAAATGATAAAAAAAATAAAATCGGTGAAATGGGAAGAAGTGAATACTGTAGGAAGATATTTGTACCTGGGAAATTCCATCACGACTACCTAGTTGAAAGGGGTGTACCAGCTGAAAAGTTGATGTCACTTAGACAAGCAACCAAATACGATATATATGGTGATTTGTCTATAGATTCTCCTAGATTTGATCGTAAAATTAAAAATGTCATTACAATTGCACGTTTTATTGAGAAGAAGGGTATTGATACCCTCATAAAAGCCGCTAAAATTTTAGAAAAAGAAGATCTAATCTTCAGGATTTATGGTTATGGTCCATTGGAAAAGGATCTTAAAAATTTAATAAAAAAATTAGATCTTGACAACGTGGTGTTTGAAGGGTCTATAGAAGGAAATGATGCTCTTAAAAAAACTTATCAAGAAGGAGACATATTTGCCTTACCTTGTAGAAGAGCACCAGATGGTGATATGGATGGTGTTCCAACAGTAATTTTTGAATCGATGGCTTATGGGATACCAGTAATAACTACAAATGTTTCATCAATTCCAGAATTTATTTTAAATGATTATTATGGATATGTTGTAAATCCTGATGAACCGGCAGCCCTTGCAGAAACCATTATGAAAGTTAAGAATCTGGAAAAACATGAATTACACACAGTTCTCAAACGTGCCCAAAATCGTGTCAAGGAAATCTCAAGCATAGAAGAAACAACCAAAACCATGTTGGATATATGGAAAAACTACAGAATTGACATATTCATGGTAACATATCAACGGGACCAATATAAAGATTTAAAAACAATTAAAGAGATTTTTGACAGGATATTTAAATACACAACAGTAGAATTTGATCTTACCATAGTTGACAACAACAGTGATGAAGAGTTTACGGATTTCATACAGGACTATTCAATATTACACCCTAATATCCGGTTAATTTTACTAAACGAGAACATATTATGCGGTCCTGCATCTAATATTGCTCTTGAGAGGATGGGTCATGAATTTGCAATTTATGTCTGCAGTAACGAAGGAATGATTCTAAAACCTGGATGGGAATATAAAGCTTTAAATTTCATGAGAGAACATAAAAAAGTTGCAATGGCAGGTACACTAGCCTATTCACCAAGTTTTTACGATAGAAAAACTTACAAATCACAGAAATTTTTTGAAAACTTCAGAAACAAAGAATATCTCGATAACAATCCAAATATGAAGCTTAAACATATTCAGGGTGGTATTTACATCCTTAGAAAAGAAGCGTACGATCAATGTGGAGGATTTAACCCATTACTTCCACAAAATTATATGGATATTGAATACAGTTATTATCTAAAGAGTAATGATTGGGAACTGGCTGAAATACCAGAATGGATCTCGCTTACCAAGAAAACATTACCAAATCTAAACACATACCTGGATGAAAACACAACAGCTGCCCACCCATTAACATTAAATGAACTGGAACAAATTGAAAATCGTATTTATCCTATATGTAACATTTGTAACGGAAGATTAATGGATGATATTTGCAGTGATTGTGGATCTGACAGTTCTGAAAGGGCCATATACAGAATTGT
>PLTK01000109.1:9895-13271 GCA_003164415.1 Methanobacterium sp.
GATAATTTAGAAGAAACAGATGTTTTAATCACCAATATGACATTCGATGAGGATAATCTTCATATTCTACAGGAGATTTCCAAAAAAGTAACTCATGATGGTTTATTAATTGTTGAGTTATCAAATAATGAGTTATTAAATAATAGCATAAAGAAATTATTGAAGGACAATAAATTTATAATGGAATCTGTTGAATTTGTGTCTAATAATTTAACAGATAGCGAAATACTAGTTGCAGAGAGATCTTCATGAAAAACCATACATACTTGTTAATTGGTGGAAATGGGTTTATAGGAACAAATATTATCCATAAACTTCTTGAAAATGAAAATGAGGTTTATTGTATAGATCTTTATGATTCTAATACCAAAAATATCAATAACAAACTTTTTAAAAGTTATATTGATGATTTAACAGATAAGGATTTGTTGAAGGATTTGGTAAACAAATCAGATATAATAATATATCTGGCATCGACCTCTAATGTTAGAAGCTCATCAAACATTAGCTTGGTAGAACTCAATAATATTGAGGGTTTTATTAAGACCATTGAAATTATCAAGGATTATCCCGATAAAAAGATTATTTATGCATCATCTGGCGGAACAGTATATGGCGAACCAGACAAAATACCAGTAAGTGAAGATCACCCATTGATGCCCATATCACCCTATGGTATAGGGAAGGTATGTACAGAAAGTTTTTTAAAATATTACTGTCAGAAATATGAAATAAAATATGTTATATGTAGATATTCTAATCCATATGGTAAATATCAAAGCCCTTTAAGCGGTGTAGGGGTAATAAATAAAATTTTATACGATTACCACACAGGGAAAAAAACTAGGATCATAGGAAATCCTGAGGCATCAATAAGAGACTACATATATATCTCTGATCTAGTCGATGCAACCTTAGCTGTCAGTGAAAATGATAGTTCACATAATCAAATTTTCAATGTAGGCAGTGGTATTGGACATCCATTATCTGAAATAATAGATGAAATAGAATTGGTCCTAGGGGATAAACTAGAATTTACAGATAATAACTTCGGAATAGAAAATGTCTCAAGAATTGTGCTCGATGTTACAAAAATAAAAAAGACTGTAGGTTGGAGTTCCAAGGTAACATTAAAAGAAGGTATACGGTTACATAACAAATGGATTAAAGATAACTTGGATATATAAGAAATATATGGTGATGTTTCATAATTTGCTAAAAAGATTTAAAGGTTAATAATATCCTAAAATAAAAGTTTAAATCAAATCTATTTGATAACCTTAACAAAACAGTATAAAATGAGAAAGTAATAAATAACATTAAACAGTGACATAATAATACAAATTACAAATAACTTAATCTTAGATTAGGATCGAACCATGGTTATTCATTGGGATATAAAACTTTAATTATAATTTATTAAAAAATTAGAATTATAAAGTTATATGGCCAAAAAAATTGAATGGGAATGATATCTATGATTAAAGATATTATTAAAACACAGATGAGAAGAACTGGATTTGTAAGATCTTTGGAAATGGAGAATCAAAAACTTGAAATAAATATTAAAAACCTAGAAAACGAAGTTTTCAACCTCCGAAATGAAATTGAGGATAAAAGGAAAATACTACAAAAGTTGGCTACCACACCAAATTTCCAAAACTTAAATAGATCATTAAAGGGTAAAGATGGTTATCTATTCCTAGTTAATGATTCAAATAATGAAATACGACAACACTTCGATCAAACATATAAAAATAAATTCAACCTCCTTTTGTTTAAAAAAATTTTAAATTCACGGCAGAATTTCTGTAATAACAATAATATCAAATACTTTTTTTTCATAGTACCGGACAAGAGTTATGTCTGTAGAGAACTCTTGCCCTTTGATTTAAAATATATTAAACGTAATTATAACAAGATAGAAAGCTTGGTACCAGATTTTTCTGATAAATTAGACCCTTCCTGTTACTGGAAAACCGATACTCATATTAATTTTGAAGGTGGAAAAGAAATAACTTATCATATCCTGAATCATATTGATCATAACATTAACAGGGCTTGTTATGACAAATTAATCCATGCGCAAATGGATATATCTGATGAATATACCATACAACCAGCCTGTGATTTAGTATCAAATTGGTCATATTCTAAAGAAGAACTCGAAGAATATCGTAACGAAAAACAGATATTCTATTCTAATAAATATGTCCAAGATATGGACAACCTCCCTGAACAATTTAAATTTAATTCAAAAAGACAAACCTACTACTGTTCCAATGAAAAATCCCTTACAGACCAAAAAATTTTAATTTTCAGAGATTCATCAACAGAATTCCTTAGAAATACTATGTCAATGTACCCCAAAGAACTGCTATGTTACTGGGATCATTGGTGTTTTAACATGGAACTTATTGAATGGTATAAACCAGATATAATCCTAGAAATAAGAACAGAAAGATTGTTAGATAATATGGAAAATGAGATTAAGAAACGGAAAAAATTGCCAGACAACCATCCCAAATTAAACAATTCCTGATTGAAAAAATTATAATGCAATAAGTATTAATCATTCTTAAGATACATATTCATAGTTATAATATCTATTTAAATAATAAATTCAGATTATTATTATAATACAATATAGGATTGTGGATGGAATATTATGATCAGGGATGTTATCAAGAATCAACTTAAAAAGACGGGGATGTATCGTGCTTTGGAGATCGAGAATCAAAAACTCGAATTACAAATAAATACTTTACAGGATAATATCGAAATATTCCAGAAACAAATACAAAAGATTAACGATGAACAAGATAGATTAATTGCTGAACGAAATAAAAACATTACAGTCCCAAATTTTCAAGATTATAACAGAAGTATTAAGGGTAAAAATGGTTATTTGTTCATGGTTAACGATTCAAATAACGAGATTAGACAACATTTTGATCAATCATATTACAATCATTTCAATCCTTCATTATTTATTGAAAAATTCAATTCAAAAAAAGAATACTGTAAACTTAACAATATAGAATTTAAATTTTTCATAGTTCCCGACAAGAGTTATGTGTGTCAGGAATATTTGCCATTTGATCTAAAGATAATTAAACGTAATTATGATTTTATTAAAAAATATGTACCAGATTTTTCAGACAAATTAAACCCTAATCATTACTGGAAAACAGATACCCACATTAACTATTTGGGTGGTAAGGAACTGTCCTACAACATATTAAATAATATTAACAATAAGCTTACAAGGGAAGATTTTGACATATTGATCAAAGAACAGATGGATACAATATATGATTTTAATAAACCGCCCTATACTTGTGATCTTATATCTGACCATAACTGGTCCTATTCT
>PLTK01000109.1:13277-15512 GCA_003164415.1 Methanobacterium sp.
GAAAATAGTTTTACAGATTTAAAGTTTTTAATTTTTAGAGATTCTTCAACTAACTATTTAACAAGCTTTTTACAACTTTATTGTAGAGAAATACTGTGTAATTGGGATTACTGGAGTTTTAATAAAGAGCTCATAGAATGGTATAAACCAGATGTGATATTAGAAATAAGAACAGAAAGTCTTCTAGAAAATATGGAAAAGGAAATTAATACAGGTGAATAATAAAGTATTTCAATAAGAAAAAATGGATGATTACAATCTCCAAATAACTTATTTTATATTTTGTTTTAATTCAAATTTACAAATTATAATAAACTTTAATATTATACCTATTTTATTTACAGGGCTTAGTGAGGGATAAATATGAGAATTACAATGATAGGCACGGGTTATGTTGGATTAGTAACTGGTGCATGTTTTTCTGAGATGGGAAATACTGTATGCTGTGTTGATATCGATGAGGAGAAGGTTGAAAATTTAAAAAAGGGTATTATATCCATATATGAATATGGTTTAGATGAACTTGTAACAAAAAATAGTAAATCTGGTAATTTAGATTTTACCTGTGACCTAGGTGAGGGTTTAAATAATTCTGATATCTGTTTTATAGCTGTTGGTACACCTATGGCTGAAGATGGTAGTGCGGATTTACAATATGTGCTAGATGCTGCCAAGGAAATAGGGCAGAAAGTTTCAAATGATCTTATAGTGGTTAATAAATCAACTGTTCCTGTGGGAACAGCAGATAAAGTTAAAGAAACCATAATTAAAGAACTTGACAAAAGGGGTAAAAATTACAGGATTGATGTGGTTTCTAATCCAGAATTTTTAAAAGAAGGTGCAGCTATTAATGATTTCATGGGACCAGACCGTATTATCATTGGTTCTGATAATGAAGAAGTTATAAATATCATGAAGGAATTGTACAGTCCATTTACTCTTAAACATGAAAGATTCATCACAATGGATATTAGAAGTGCTGAAATGAGTAAATATGCTTCTAACGCCATGTTAGCTACCCGTATTTCATTTATGAATGAAATGGCAAATATTTGTGAGAAGGTTGGTGCAGATATTAATCAAATACGTGAAGGAATAGGTAGCGACAGCAGGATAGGATACAATTTTTTATATGCTGGTCTTGGATATGGCGGGAGCTGTTTTCCAAAGGACATTAAATCTCTAATAAACACAGCGGATCATCACAAATACGATCTAAAATTATTAAAAGCGGTTGAAACAGTAAATAATGAACAAAAGTTAGCACTGGTTAACAAAATTGTAAAAAGATTTGGCAATGATCTCAAAGGTAAAACCTTTACTATGTGGGGATTGGCATTTAAACCTGAAACTGATGATATGAGGGAAGCACCATCTGTTGTTATTGGAAATGAACTTATGAAGAGAGGTGCAAAAATTAATGCATACGATCCAAAAGCAAATGATGTTGCAAAACAATACTACTTTAAAGATGAAGATGATATAAAATTCTTTGACAATAAATATGAAGCACTCAATAATGCCGATGCAATGATTTTAGTAACTGAGTGGAAAGAGTTTAGAAGTCCTGATTTTGATAAGATAAAGGATAGAATCAAGAATAATATTATTTTCGATGGCAGAAATCAATATCATAAAGATATTTTAAGGGGTATTGATTTTGAATATTATCAAATAGGATAATATTTAAATTAATACAAAAAATTTATAAATTGGATAAAATATGACTGAAAATAGCTTAATTGATCACAGATTTTTTGTTAACTTCAAAAAATATAGATTTCTACTTGTCGAGCTGGTAAAAAGAGATATAAAGGTAAAGTACAGAAGATCTGTACTTGGAATATTTTGGAGTTTCTTGGAACCTCTCCTATTTATGATAGTGTTAACTATCGTATTTTCAACCCTTTTTAAGGGTAAAATTGCGAATTATCCTGTATATCTATTAACAGGAAGACTTGCTTACACATTCTTTGCTCAGGGAACTAGTGGGTCGATGTTTTCGATCTATAAAAATGCATCCATAATCAAAAAAATATACATGCCTAAATATATGTACACACTGGGTGTGACAATTTCAAGTTTAATCACCTTCCTATTGTCATTTGTAGTACTTTTCCTGGTTATGATAGCAACACATGCACCTTTCACATGGTTTATATTATTGGCAGTTGTACCCCTTGTACTAATTCTAATATTAACTATAGGTGCGGGTCTTATCCTTGCAACGTTAAC
>PLTK01000188.1 GCA_003164415.1 Methanobacterium sp.
TAAAAAAATCTAAGACCCTAAAAAAATTGATATATTAACATTCATAAGATTTAACTAAATTTAAAATAAATTTGTATTGCATTAAATTGAAATATATTAAAAATCTGAATTTTCTTCTTTTTCCACATCTTCTGTTACATATTCTAAAAATTCATTCACATCTTCTTCATGTTTTTTTTTATCTTCTGCACTTCTCCATTCATCGTCTAAAGTATGATCCATATTTGGATCTAAAATAGGATTTGTCAAAACAGATTTATAAAATATATAAAAACTAATTATAAATATGAAAACCACTAGTATAGTGATGATTATACCTACTTCGGTTGTACTTAGTGTTCCTGTAATGTGAGGGAATGATCCAGACAATAATGGCATTAAAATCACCTTAATGAATCAGTTATTTTTATACTATTATCTTTTAGTATTTTAATCTTCGAATTTTATCCAGGTCTTACATTTTGGACAACAACATTCAGTTACTTTTACAAGTTTAGAATTAACACGTTTATATTGGCGATAAGTGTTCATAGAACCATCATAGCCACATTTTGGACATTTCTTTTTCTTAGTCAAGTTTATTCACTATTAATTAGAACTTCAAATGTAATATTTAAAGTTTTTTATATGTAGATAGAATAGTTTCATAGACAACAATCTATCTGGATAATAAAAAACACAATAAAAGTATAGCGAAAACTACCCTAAAGCCCAGTTTTTAATGAGCCAAATAGCTAAAATTGCGCTTATAACAAATCCTAAAACACCTAAATATGGAAATTTAATCATCAAAACTCCATTATCTGTGGTCATTATCATAGATGAACCTATTAACAAAGCAGAAAGAATTAATGCAACTGATAATTTGTTAGTAATTCTTTCTAAACCTTCATGTTCGATTTTTATTCTTATTTCTCCCTCTTCAAGTTTGTATAATGTTTTGGTAATTGTCAATGGCACGCTCTTTAACACATGTTCCATTTCAATAATATTTTTCTTGACGTAATCCACAAAATTTAGAGGGGTAAGTTTTTTACGTATTACTTGTTTGATTATGGGTTTACATACTAGAACAGCATTGAAGGTAGGATCTAATTTTTCTCCAGTTTCTTCAACCATTCCAATACCTCTAGCAAGCAGAACAAATTCTCTAGGCATTGTAACATGATATTTTCTCATGAGATTTATCAAGTCGTTCATACCACCGTGAACCTCATTTAATTCTGTTCCATAGTACTTGTACATCATATCAGTTAGATCGTACTTCAATGATTTAGTATCCACATAATGTTCATCTATCATGTCCATGTATTTTAGCTGGTTAATCATACCATTTACATTATTATCAATAAAATATATTATTAATTCGGCTAAATTTTGTTTAAATTCTTCATCTAATACTCCCATCATCCCAAAATCAATATAGCATATAACATTATCGTCTAAAATGTAAATATTAGATGGATGAGGGTCAGCATGGAAAAAACCATAGTCTATTACTTGTTTAAAATATGATACAGCTCCACGTTCAGCTACTAATTTTAAGTCAAAACCTTCGGCTTCGGTTATATCAGAAATCTTGTTTCCAGTAACAAGTTCCATTGTAATTACTTTTAATGTGGAGTATTTGTTGTAGAGTTTGGGAACATGAACAGTTTCATCGTTTTTAAAGTTATAACTGAATCTTTTAAGATTTATGGCTTCATTTTCATAATCAATTTCCTTTAAAATTGAACGTTTAAATTCCTCAACTATGGTGGGAACATTATAAATTTTGAATTGGGGAACATAACTGTCTATACGTTTGGCTAAAAATTGCATTATAGAAATATCACTTTTAATGTACTTTTCCACACCGGGTTTTTGGATTTTAACGGCAACTTTTGCTCCTGATTTGAGAACTGCACTATGAACTTGACCTATAGAAGCAGATCCTAAAGGTTCTGCATCAAAACTACTAAAAATATTATCAATTGGTGATCCCAGTTCATGTTCAACAACTCCTCGAATAACATCAAATTCAATGGGAGGATTATCATCTTGTAGTTTAGCAAATTCTTTGGCTATTTTTCTCCCAACAAGATCAGGACGCGTACTTAATGTTTGACCTAATTTAATGAATGTAGGTCCTAACTCTTGTAAAACTAGCCTTAATCTTTCAGGGGTGGTTTCATCAAGTTCTTCAAGCGACTCATAATCGTAGGATGGACTCACTAATGGAATTTTATGTTTTAGTTTAATTTTCTCTGTCAAGTAACCAAATTCATACTTTGAAAGGACTTTAATAATCTCTTGTAATCTTTTAAGGTTGTTTCTGTCTTCTTTTACCATAAAAATCTATCCTAAAATTATGGAATAACTAATTAAAAGAGGGTATAATTCAAACATTATTTAGTTTTATTGATTTGTAAATTGTTAACAATAAATTTGGAGTTATTCGATGTTCAAATAAATTAATTCAGAATAGAATCAGTAAAAAAAATAGAAAATGGATTTAACTTTCCAGATAATAATATTCTCCCTTTTCCTTCTGTTCCCTATCAAGGTAACTTTCAAACTTGTTAACACGTGGTCTTTTAGTTTCTTTGTCCCTTCGGAAAGTGATACCAACAGATGATAGGAAACTGTTCATTGCAGATCTAAGGTTCATAGGACTTGAAGCATGTCCTTTAACACCTGCTTCGCCACTAAAAACCATAGCACGATCAGAAATGTAGTCTATGAATACTATATCGTGATCTATGATAATTGCAGCTGCATTACGACTTTCAACAACTCTTTTAATGGCCTTTGCAGCTTTAAGCCTCTGTTCTACGTCTAAAAATGCTGTTGGTTCATCAAAGAGGTATATTTCAGCTTCTCTTGATAATGTAACTGCTACTGAAAGCCTTTGAAGTTCCCCTCCACTGAGTTCATTTACTTCCTTATCCATTAAAGCCTCTAATGAAAAGGGTTTAAGTATTTCAGTTTTGAACATGTTGGTGCCATATGTGGGTGCTGTTGTTAAAAGTAATTCTTCTACAGTTCCATCAAAATCTGATACAAGGTACTGGGGCTTGTAAGCTATGGTAACTTTTTTATTAATCTTACCCTCATCAGGTTTGGTTACTCCAGCCAATATTTTAGCAAATGTAGTTTTACCAATACCATTAGGTCCAAATGCAGTTATTATTTCATCATGCTGTACTTTTCCTTGGTCTGCTTCAAGACTGAATCCCTCATATGATTTTTTAAGAGATGAATAATCTGCAATTACTTCGGCTTCAATTTCTAGTGCAGGTGGTTTCACATCAAATATAATTGGTTGCTTACGGAATCTAACATTTTCCTCACGTAAAAAACCATTAATATAGGAGTTAATGCCAACCCGAACTCCTCTCATCTGTGAAACAACACCATAAGCTCCGGGTTGTCCGTATAAAATATGAACGTAATCAGATATGGCATCTAACGCAGCAAGATCGTGCTCTATAACCATAACAGATTTTCCTGCTTCAGCAAGATTTCTTACAACTTTAACTGCATTTAAACGTTGTCTTACATCCAACCACGATGTTGGTTCGTCGAAATAATAAAAATCTGCCTCTCTGAGGGCTGCTGCAGCAATTGCAACTCTTTGAAGTTCTCCTCCACTTAACTTGGAAATATCCCTGCTTAATATTGGTTTAAGTTCCAAGGAGTCCATAACTTCATCCATTGCACCTCGTTCATCCACACTTTCCATTAACTTTTTAACATTTCCCTTAACAAATTTAGGAAGTAGATCAACCATTTGAGGTTTATGAACAACTTTTAAGTCTCCCTTTGAAAGAGTTTTGAAGTATGATTGTAGCTGGGATCCTTTAAAATAACTAATAACATCATTCCATGAAACATCCTCATCATACCTTCCAAGATTTGGTTTCAATTCTCCTGAAAACATCCGGATAATGGTTGATTTACCTATACCATTAGGCCCAAGTATACCAACAACTGATCCTTCCTTTATATTAGGTAATCCAAAGAGTTCAAACATATTCTGCCCATATCTATGTATGGGCTCATCAAGTGCTTCTGGCAGGTTAATAATGCTTACAGCATTGAATGGGCATCTGTTAGTACATATACCACATCCAGAACAGAGTTCCTCTGACAAAATTGGTTTTCTTGTTTTTTTATCAATTACTATAGTGTCCTCTTCCATTCTAACGCCTGGACAATATTCAATGCAAACATAATTGCATTTTTTAGGCTGGCATCGATCATGGTCTAATATGGCTATTCTTGTCAAGTTAATCACCAAAAAAATGAGTTTCTAAATTTTTGTAAGTAAGGTAATTTAATCTAAGTTAATTTGAAGACTTCTGTATAATTTAATTCTTAATCTTATATTTCGATTATATTTATTAATAATTTAGTTTAAGGATATACTCATTATTTATGAGTAGAAATAATTAAATGTATTCAATTTTTCCATTATATGCCCATCACACTAAGATATAATTTTTAAAGAATATATGAATTATATCCGAAATTATCACACCTAAAAAATTGTTTTTAATTAATTATTTTAAATGACAAAAAAAACAAAATTGTAAGTATTCAAAGGATATAATTACAATATAAAAAATTTGGAGATGATTTATTTTGGTTAATTATGAAAGTCCTGAACGGCAAGAACATCAAAGGATTCTGGTACATACCACAGCTTTAGTTGCTGATTGTATGGATATTGAAGTTTGGGAAGATTTTTTCTGTATTAATCAGCTAAATAAAGCCAATTATTATAAAGCTAAACTCGAAAACTTTGAAACTGACGATAATGACGAAACAAGTATTAGAGATGCTAAGATTAACGATTTGGATGACGTTATTTCAAAGCTTCAAGCTTTAAAACTAACAAAGAACTAATTATTTTACTATAAATCTAAAAAAATCTAAATGAGTAAAAAAGAACATATATAACCATTTAATATATTACCTGCATATAATTATTCGTTTATAAACAAGTTTTATGTCATTTAACCGTTTAGCATATATTTTATTCTAATTTATTTCTAAAAAAGTTTTAATAGTTTAATTACTGATTTTTCTATTTTTTTTGTTATTTATTATGGATAAATAATACAAAATTTGGACAAATATTTTAATTAAGTAAAAAAAAGCTTTTGAAAATAACTCAAATAAAAAAAAGAAATAGAATTAGACTGCTTTAAGAGCCAATTCTATATCTGATGCTTTAACGGTTTTCCTTCCAGCGTGTTTTGCAAGTTTAACAGCTTCAATAGCTATTATTTCACCTTTCTCTTCAAGTACTTTGGCTAATTCGTCCCTTGCGTCGTCGCTTATTCTCTGGGCACCAGCATTTTTAATGATTCTTCCTACTGGAGCAACTGGTAATTCAGTCATTTATACCACCTCAATGATTTATTAGGACTCCATAGTATTTAAGTTTGTTGTTTATATCTATATTGATAACTCTTATAGCTATCGTGTCTTAAGCAAAAACCTTTACAAGATATCTGTCAATGATGAGTTTTTGATTTCCCATAACATAATTAAAACTTTAATTTAGCGTATGATAAGATCAATGTAAATCTTATCCATGGATGAAGTGATTATTATGTGTTCTAACGTTGTGGGAGTACATGACACCATCAATAAATAAATTTTATAATAAAATAAAATAACAAGAAGCATATAATTTATAAATAGTAATTATTTAATTTCTGAGAGTTAGTTCATTTAAATTCTAAATACTAATAAAAGAGAACGTATCGAATTAATTAGCAACTCAAATATCCGGAGTGATAATATGGTTATAAAAGTAACAAGCAATGTATTTAACGAGGGGGAACATATACCTGACAGATATGCCTGTAGAGGAGTTAACATATCACCACCTCTAGAATGGGATGATGTTGATGGCACTGTGAAATATGCAATAATTTGTGAGGATCCTGATGCGCCATCAGGTACATGGACACATTGGATTATTTTTAACCTACCCCCTGAGACAACAAGTCTATCAGAATGGATCATGGAGCGTGAAGAAAATGATAATGGATCAAAACAGGGATTTAACGACTTTGGAACCATTGGTTATAGAGGTCCATGCCCGCCTGGAGGAACACATAGATATTACTTCAAAGTATACGCGCTTGACAAAGAAATTCAACTGCCGGCCAAGATCTCCAAATCAGAACTTTTAAAGGCCATACAGGGTCATATATTAGATAAGGGTCATTTGATGGGTCTTTATACAAGATAATTTTAGAATTCTTTCTATTTTTTTGGGTGATACACAGATTTAACATTGAAATGGGAAATAATTTCTATAATTACAAAAGACTAGATTATAATTTATATCAATTGTTTCAGTAAACTTTCTTTAATAAAAAAAATTACATAAAACTTTTCTTGGAGATATTATGAAACTAGAAGTTGACTACATGGTGGAAACACTTAAAACAGTTATGGGGCCTATGATTGAAGAAGGATCCGTAGAATACACCGATATAGATCTTAATAAAGAACTAGGATTTTCTATTGAAAAAATAATTTACAATGAAAAAACCAATAATCTTATTATAATTGCTCCCGACCGACCTGAGAAATCCTCGTTAATAGGTAAAGGTGGATGGGTTGTAGGAAGATTAAGAGAAGAACTTAATGTTAATAACATCCATGTTGATGCATATTCCGACATGATTATTAGAATTTACAGAATGGAACTAGCAAAGAAAAAATTAGAAAACATCATTCCTAATATGGAAACATCAACAAGTCTGCCATTAAAAAATCTGAAGGATCTATTAATACAACGTATTGAAAATCTAGGAGAATTTAATTTTAAAACTAATTTTGAATCAGAGCTAGAATTCTTAAAATCCAATAAAAGATTACAAACGGATATTATTGGTGAAGATTTATCTAATGATCATAAAGCTATCGTTGCACTTTCTGGTGGTGTTGATAGTAGCTTTTCACTCATAGTTGCAAAACTGATGGGCTTTAATCCAGTGGCTGTTACAGTAGATCCTGGAAACATAATACTACCATCCTATTTTAAAAATTCTGTTGAAACACTTACAAACAGTTTGAATGTTTCCCATGAATATATAGAAGTTGATATGGGTAACGTTGTAAATGATGCACTTGATGGTAGAATCCATCCATGCGGTAGATGTTCTTCAAATATAGAAACAGCACTTTTAGATTATGCAAAAAAATCAAAAATTCCCTTTCTCATCTTTGGAGATTTTCTTGCAACAGGATCACAATCTATAATCTCTATAGATGGATTTTGGAGGATTAACTTGCCTGCAATGCTTTCAGCTACTAAAGGAGAAACCAAATCCTTTTCATCTTACTTTAATATTAAAAGTAAGGGAGGATATGGATGTCCATTAATAAACGAGGTTCACAAGAAGCATCCTCATATGCGTAGATATTCTATGCAAAGAATCCTAAGGGAAACCAGGGCAGGTGTTTTAGAGCCAGGTCAGGCTTTGAATTTGATTACAAGAACTTTATAATCCCTAAAAAGGGATTATTCCATTCCTCTATTAACCAATTCCATAATTCCGTATATAATAAGTACAATTCCTAGTAGCCAAGGTAAAACAACTGGTGCTACTATAAATACAATACCTACTATTATGGCAATTATACCCATTATTTCGCGTCTAGTATTGGAGTTCATGTATTATATTATGTACTGGCAACTATATAATTTTAATGATAAAATCATTAAAACAGCAGATAACCGAATAGATTATATAATAATGGATAAAAAAGTTTTATAATTAAATCATCAAATCTATTTTTACTATAAAATATGATTTTATATAAACAGAAGTTAAAAAAAACTTGAAAAAAAATTTAACCTATAAGTAAATGGAATTTACTTACGTGCATCTTTAACAAAACCTTCTAGACTCAAAATTGATTCCTTAACAGCTTTAGGTGAAGGTCCACCCTTAACATCCCTTGTTTTAATTATTTCATAGGGATCTAATGCTTTTTTAACCAGATCTGCCCTTATACCCAGGGGTGATCCATTGATTTCCACTGCTATTTGGTCTAAAAATTTTGTGTCAATATTTTCCGGNNCTCATTGTCGAAAGCATGTTACATGTGATATTCAGCATGGAACGTGTTGTATCAACAGCATTCCAAAGGTGAGGTGTAACTTCCTGAAGGTCTCTGTTGTAGCTGTGTGGAAGTGCCTTGAGAATGGTAAGTATGGTCATGAGTTCCCCATATAGGACAGCTGTTTTAGAACGGGAAATTTCTGCAACATCTGGATTCTTTTTCTGAGGCATTATTGATGAAGTTGAAGAGTATTCATCAGATATTTCAATTAAACGGAATTCATAAGAACTCCAAATTATCATTTCTTCGCTTATCTTACTGAGATTTGATGCGAGCATAGCGAGTGCAAAAACTGTTTCGGCCATAAAATCCCTTGAGCTCACAGCATCCATGGAATTTTCCATTACTCTGCTGAAACCCAAAAGTTCGGCTGTTCTGTCGCGATTGATTGGAAAACCAGTTCCGGTCATAGCAGCTGCACCAAGAGGGCAAATATCCACACGTTTCTTAGCATCTACAATTCTTTCAAAATCACGTTTTATTTCATTTGCATATGCCATTAGGTGATGAGCAAATGTTGTTGGCTGTGCATGTTGAAGATGTGTGTAACCTACCATCACTGTTTCTGTATGATTAGAAGCCATTTCNNNNGTATGCATGAAACCTGCAACTTCACCTATTTTAGAAGTTACATAGTTTTCAAGTGCCATATGGATATCTTCAGCTGATGAATCGAAAATTAAAGAGTTTATCCCTTCAGATTCCAGCTCTTTAAGAGATTTAATAATTTTATCAGCATCTACAGCTGCTATTATACCTTGCTCCTTGAGCATGGTTGTGTGAGCAATGTTACACTGTATATCTGCATTGAAGATCCTCTTATCAAATTCAAAGGAGGATGTGAATGATGCTGCATCAGCAGTCATCTTACCTTTAAGCCTTCCAGACCTTAGATTCAAAAAAAAATCACCTATCTTTTATTTATAAAATTAATATTAGAAATAATTCCAATAAATAATTGGATTATTTCTTGGATTCTTTACCCTTGAACTGGGTGTATCCACATTTTCCACATGCGTAACGGTCGCCATGGTCTGCCATGAAAACCCCGTGTGAGCATCTAACGCATTCTGGATTTTTTCTGATTATTTTATTATCTTTAACTTCGTAGAGTTCGAACTTTTTCATTATAAACCCTCCTTATTCAGCTTCTTCATCTTTAGCTGCTTCTTTATTTTTTGTTACGACATGGTCTCTTTCGATTTTTTTGAGATTTTCTTCTGAATCGTAGAGCTTTGCGTATCCATGTGCCTTACCCTCACCATAGGATGGTTTTAGATTGTGAACTACAAGAAGGTTTTTGTCAA
>PLTK01000062.1 GCA_003164415.1 Methanobacterium sp.
AGAATAGTTGAATTTTTCATACTTAAGATCTATGCAGGACGCACCATAGAATGTTATACTTTGAGTTTAAAATACTATGAGTCAGGATACTTGAATTTAGTCGGAAAGTAATTATGTTAAAATCTTCCTTATTAGATCAAGGGGGAGGTTCAAGGTTTATGCGATTTAATCCAATTTTATCTATAATTTTAGGAGCATTTGTTATCATTGTAGCATTATTATCTTTAGTAGGAATCTTAGGAGCACCCAATTTAAATAATAACTTTATCGGGAGTATATTTTTTGTTACTGTTACATTGATACTAGTTTTAGGTGGTTTTATTGCCACATATTTTGCTAAGGAATCTGAAAATAAGATATGGTATGGATATAAAATAAGATATGCTATTTATTTGGGGATTATACTTGCTGCTATAGAGACAATTGCAATTGGCCATACTCTCATTGGATACCAAGGTATCGGTATCGCCACAGGATTCTTTGTAATTTTTTCGTTAATAACAGGTTTTGGTGGGTTTATTGCTAAAATGACTGAGAAAAATAATAGACAACAGTTTAAATCAAAACTTATCAATAATGAATTTAAGTCGATAATAGCCGTTGTGGTTGGATTTGTTGTGGCATCAGCTTGTGCTGCTTTATTAGAATTAATTTTAGGTATAAATAGTGCCACTATTACGTATGGAATTATTGATTTTGTAATTGGAGCTATTTCTCTTATAATTGGAGGATTTGTAACTTTATTCCTAGTTAAAGAAAAAAAGATACAATATGGAGTTTACGTGGGTATAATTGCAATTCTAGTAGGGATACTCAAGTTGTACGCTGAAATAGTAAGTGGTTTAGTAATCAATGAAAGTTATTATATTAGAGTGGGTGTATATGTAGGATATTTCCTATTTGCAGGATTGGGAGGTTATCTTGGAATATTGTTAGCTAATTATAAACTAAAAAATAACAAATAATCAATTTTAAGATTAATATATTCTGAAATAATATTATTATAATACAATTATTCCAATGTTACTCCCTAAAAACGCAACAAAAGATTTAGCTAAAATTTGAATGTCTTGTTTTTATTTGACTGCTATTTTGGCTACTTCTGAGTTATCGTGTATTTCAGGATAGTTAATTGTTATTAACATTTGATCCATTTAAAAGATGAATTTCTATTGGTGATTTTTATATAATGGTTTTATAATACTACAATATTAGATGTTATTCTTAAATTCACAAATATAAAAATAAAAGGAAATGAAGGGCAATATGGTCGTTCTTTATGAATATATATTTAGGGCAAAATTATTTTGTATAACTTTTTATGTATGTAGTGATTTTATGATTGAAAAGTACAAAAAAGCAGGTAAAATAGTTTCGAAAACAAGATCACTGGCTGTTGAATATGTGAAAGCAGATATGAAAATTATAGATCTTATAAAATATGTTGAAGGAAATATAGTTGAAATGGGTGGAATGCCTGCATTTCCATGTAACGTCTCAATAAACGAAATAACTGCACATTACACTTCTCCGCCAGATGATGAATCTACAATTAAGAAGGGTGATCTAGTTAAAATAGATCTTGGCGCCCATGTAGATGGTTATATTGCTGATTCAGCCATAAGTGTCTTCATAAATGATGATGATTCATCTCCCACTCGTGATGGTAGTGACGGGCAATCTGAAGAAAATTTAAATATTAAAATGATAGAAGCAGCACATGAAGCTCTTGAAAGTGCAATATGTACCATAAAAGATGGCGTTGAACTCGGTAAAGTAGGAAAAGCAATAGAAGAAACTATAAATAATAAAAAATTTAATCCTATTTCTAATCTTGCAGGTCATAGTATAGATCGTTGGATACTCCATTCTGGACTTTCGGTTCCTAACATCAAAGAGGAGAATACCCAGATAATACATGAAGGAGATGTTCTTGCAATAGAACCCTTTGTAACTAATGGTATTGGTCGTGTTGATGATACGAATGATGCTTATATATTCATGTTTTTACGAAAACGTCCAATTCGAATGGTACAAGCCAAGAAACTCCTAGACATAATTGAAACTAATTACAAAACAATTTCATTTTCAGAGAGATGGCTCACAGATCATATAGATCCAAAATATTTTAATAGGGCAATGAGAACTCTTTTAGCTTCAAGGGCAATTTATCCACACCACGTGCTCAAAGAAAAAAGTAACTCTCGTGTTGCTCAAGCAGAACACACAGTCATAGTGGAGTCAGATGGATGTAGAGTAATAACAGAGTAATCAAGTCATTTAAACGTATCATAATTCAATTATTCTTGTCCACTTCCGTGATTAGAGTAAAATTCACAGGTAAAGGGTTTATACTCCCATCATTTAATAAAAAAGTTTTTATGGTATTGTTAAGCTGAATGGTTCCTTTTTTAGGTTATGCATAAAGAATTTGACCATAATTTTATTTACTTTTGAGATCGTGTTAAGTGAGTCACGTCTCAAAGGCGGTTTGAATAAAGCTTGAGAATCATCAGCTATGAGTATGCAATATATGATGGGTACTTAGAGAATGAACTTATGTTTCATTTATTTATTATTCTTTCATATCTTCATAATCTTATATAAATAAAATTTGGGAAAATTAAGTTTATTTTAGGTTTAATATTCCTATTTTTTGTTATACAATATTATAGAAGTAACAGAATTTTTTTAGTTCTTTAGCCATGTTGTACTTTTTTATTTTTTTTATTTAAATAATCAAGAGGCCACTTCATTTATTCCACCCAATGTTTTTCATTTTATTTGAAGAAATTTTTTAATTTCATGTGCAACTATTTCTGGTTTGCCTGTTGTGTCTTCTGCAGCCGCGTGGTCTATACCCTGAATTTCAACATGTTTAACATGAGGTAATACTTCATTTAAAGCATTTATGCTGTGTTTTAAGAACAAAAATGTTTTACTGCCGTTTAATAATAACACATCTGCAGATATGTCTTTAAAGTTTTCAATTGTTCCTTTAGTTTCATTGACAAGTATTACATCATTGTGGAATGTTGGTATAAGTTCTTTAAGCGTTAAATCACCATCTTTTACATTCTTTTCATCTATTTCCAATACAGTCATGAAAATTAGCTTCATTAAAATATTTGGCAGATATTTTACCCACTGATAAGGTGGTTTAAGTTCATCACCACTTACTTTAGTTGCTATTTCACTGCTTGTCACCATTGCCGAGCTTAATTTGCCTTCCGCTACATATTGATCATAACGCGTACTTATATCGTTAAAGTTGTTCATTTCGGTTTCGTTAACATAGAATGGCGGTTCATATAGGACAGCTTTACGGATAGCACGAAGTTCTAGAGCTGATTGCAATGCTATAATTCCACCTGTTGCTGTACCAAATACATATTGTGAACCGGTTTTTTTAAGAAGCGCATCCATATCTTCAACTTCCCTTTGTAGACTATAGTTATCGCCAAATGGTCCACTTAAACCACGACCACGACGGTCTGGAATGTACACTGTAAATTCATCAGACAGAGCCATACTAAGTTGCATCAAAGTTTGAGAGCTTTTTCCACCTCCATGTAACAAAATAATACTTGGACCATTACCCATCTGTCTGTAACCTATAATGGTACCATCTTTAGAAATTACTGAACCTTTCGTGTATTCCCTGTTTTTACTCATGTTATATCCCCATTATTGCCTAACCCGTATTTTAGAAAGTCTATAAAATTTTCGGCATTTTTAAGTATGTTCTCTAATTCATAATCCTCTTCTTTATTAAATATTTCAAAATAATTAGTAAATAAATAATGCATTATTTTCATTATAAAGTCCTTTGAAAACCGTTTACTAAAATCTCCTTTTTTTATGGCATTATCTACAAGATGATCTAGCAATAAATTGTTACTGCTTTCAACTGAACTTTTTAAATCGTTATTTATTTCATTTTGATTCTCTTTAAAAAACATAGTGATAAATTTATAATATTTAGGATTAGCTGCAGCAAATTTGCCTGAAATCTGGAATTGAAGTTTTAAATTTTCAAAAATATCTTTATTTTTTAAATCTTGTTCTTTCATGTTTTTGTTGATAAATTCAACTTGATTTTCCGCTACAGTTTTTAATATGGATGTATAAAGTGCCTTTTTATCTTCAAAGTGGTAATAGAAAAGCCCTTTGCTGATACCTGCGTTCTTGATTATTTTGTTTAATGAAGCGTTTTCGTAGCTATAGGATGAAAACTCATCTAAAGCAGCTCCAATAAGTTCAGTATTCCTTTTAAATGAATTTTTATTCATATTATAACCTATGATTAAAATATTGTAACTAATGATCACAAAAATTTCTATTGTTATTATTATTGGAATTATACTATATAAGACCAGGTGGTCTGAAAAGTATATTAAAAAAAAATCTGATAGAGTTTTTTAGAAAACTGAATCATAATTAAATGACAGATCATTGTTTATAACACCATATTCTATCGAATGTCAATTTGCATATTATAAAGGATGCCACTATATGGGTTGAAATATGTTATTCCTAGATAGTCGCTTATGAATGACCGAAAAATTAAACCTTTGGCTTTAAATAGTATTTTGACTGCATATTTATCTTATTCTTAATGCTATAAACTATTCTAGTTAAAATAAGTTAGAGATTATTTATTTGAATCACATACTGAATAATTTTTCAAAGAAAATAAAATAATTTATTCCGTTTAAAATCGTCTCTGATTCTTTTATCAGTCTTTGTTGGAGTTCTGTTCTAGTTTGTATCATATCATCAAATATTATCAACTAAGTTCACTTTGAATTCTTGATGTTCTCCAGATCTTTTCGTTCGTGGATTTAGGAAGTGAAATGTAGTCTTTTCTCATTTAACCCTATCATCTCCTATTCAAACTTTTTATTTTTTTTTGTATGCTTTCCACCATACTGTTTGGTATACTAGTTCAATTTATTTATGGTATCTGGATGACCTTTCGGGCCCTATCAGAGTATGAAGAACCCTATTTTAAAGCAATCATGTGAACTCTTTCTTTATGAAATCTAGGCCAAGTACAGGATAATCTTATTATATTACCCAAAATACTCATCAATCATTTCTAACAGCTTTTTCTCCTGAGCAACTGAGTAAGCATCAGAAGTGTGAGTAGAATAAGCAGCGTAAGCAGAATAATAAGCATCAGCAGCTGTATCAGCAGGAGCGACATTGTGGGCAGCATTAACAGCAGCTGCATGGGCAGCGGCACCGGCACCGGCAGCCGTATGGGCATGGGAAGCAGCAATATCGGAAGCTGCAGCAGCTTCAGCAACACTCGCGACATCTCGAGCAGCATCATGGGCATCAACAGCAGCCATAGCAGCAGCCATAGCAGAAGTAGCAGTATGAGCAGCATAAGCAGCGGCGGCAGTAGCATTGGCCCAAGCAGCAGCATTAGCAGTAGTTGTAGTCATAGAAGCAGCAATGACAGCGGCTAAAGCACGGCCAGCAGCACCGCTAGCAGCACTAGCAGCACCGTAGGCAGTATTTTGCTCTTTGATTAGCTCATCTATCTTGATTTTTCCATCAAGATACTCTTCGGATGCTTGTATGCAATCACTAGCTCTATTGTCTTTTGGATATTTCTTTTCGTAGTATTTGAGACTATCTTTAGCACACCATATTGCAAATCTTTGAAGAACTATCTNNTGAATCTCTTGGTGTCAATGAGGCATGAAGCCCATTAGAACAGCAAACAATATTGCCACTTACTTTGTTCCATTCTCCGATTTTCCAAGTAAATTCTCCGTTTTCAGAGGTCAAGTCATCCCGCACGAATCGGTAACATTTGATTATATCTTGCATTTATTTACTCCTTCATAATATCATTTCATTTAATTATACTCTTTGTTTTAAATAATCTTATCTAATAGAAATAAAACATCTAAATATGCAATTATTCTAATTGTCTTATACGTTTCTAAGTTTAAACCGCCTAAACTTGCAATAATCTTGATATAACTGTACTAGTTATGATACTGTCTAATTAAACCTTAAGAGTGTCCAATAAATAAAATATAAGTACATTCAGTAATAACTAAATAAAAATGGTTTATAGCATATTATTATTATATTTTACTAAAATAATTTCAAAAAACAAGGTTTTGTGTATTTTAAACATAGAACTCACATTAATCGTTCGCTGATTGCGAGAAGGGAACAATTGTGCATTAATAAAAAAAGGAAGTATTTTAAATTAAAGATTTTATTATATATGAAAATTAAATAAACAACTAATCAATTGAGAATGGTTGTATGCCAGCAAAAAACAATTATAATTGGTAAGTATCTTAATAATTTTTTTTTAGATCAAAATTTTGAGAATATACTTAATCAATGATTAATAATATTTAAATAGAATATATATCAGAAAATATTTACTGTTTGTTATTTTGAAATAGATGGAATCAAATTATGAATAAACCCAATCAAAATAATCAAAAGCGCCAAGAACGGCCAATCACTACTAATCTTGAAGAAATATTCTACCAATCTCCAATAGGGATTTTTTTATACGATAAAAATGGTATATTGACGAAAGCTAACAATTCTGCATTAAATATTGCAAGGATTCCTAAATTAGATGATGTTTTGGGTACTAATATATTTGACAATCCTAAAATTGCTTTTAAAAAGGAAGAATTACATGAAAAGAGACTCATTAGATTCCAAGATTCATTAGATCTTTTACAAATCAAGGAACAAAATATTTACAATCCACTCGAACCGGAAGTAATTGACCTTGATTGGACAGTTTCTGTTACTGATTCTGGGTATCTTATTCAAATACAAGATACGGTGACGAACAATTAAAGATCCAATTATTCCAGAATATAATAGGGAATGCAATTAAATACAGAAGTCAAGAAACTCCCAAGATCCATATATCTGCAACCAAAGAAGAAAACCAATATCTCTTCAGCATTAAAGACAATTGTATTGGAATGTCTTCCGAACACTTGGAAAGAATATTTACAATATTTAAACGATTACATACCATGAAGAGTATGAAGGAATAGGACTTGCAATTGCTCAAAAAATTATTCATCAACAAGGAGGACAAATATGGGCTGAATCAGAACTAGGAAAAGGGACAACATTCTATTTTACCATACCAACAAACTAATTAAATATTTTATATAGTACGAATTAGTTTATTACACAGGTTTTAGCACATAACATCCGGGATCTTTTAATATTATAGAGTCTAAATAACCTTTATTTAATTGATTTTTACAAGTAAACACATAATGCTAAATATAAAATATTCAAATTGTCAAAATGAATCTTATTCTAATTAAAATTTGATATTCGTGGATATTACATCCATGAAGATTTTTAGGAGTTAAATAATTGTGAATAAAATTAAATTTTAATTCATTTTGAACAATTTTATATTCCACATCTCAATTTTTAACTATCCTATTAGATCATTGAAGTCTCAAGAATCTAAAATATAATAATATTTTGTTTTGATAGAATCCTCTTAATTTTTATTTTGAGTTGACAACTAAGAAAATAAAAAATAATATTTACAATAAAAGAAATAAAACAAATCTCTAATAATCTTGAAATGTAGGATACATAAGATCAATTGGGTACAGATTAGGGTAAGAATGTGGAATAAATACTTTAGATATAGTTTTCAATTCTTTATTATATTGAATTAAAATAAATTTGTTCGATGATTAAACTTTAATTCTAGTTTAAATGTATTGGGAGAATACATTAGGACTATTGATTTGTATTTTATTCAAGAAAAGAACTTGTTAAAATGATAATTCACACCTTCTGGTGTCGCTAATAAGTTAATGAAAATAAAGGGAGTTTGCATTAATAGATGTATTAGATTATTTTCTAATTAATTTATGTAAATTTGGAATTGGTATGATTAATTTAATATTTACCTCAATAAAGTATGGTAAATATGATTGAGAACATTTGAATAATTTAATCTAAAATTAAGGAAATTGCCAAGATAAACAAGATATTTGTAATAGAATTTAATAAAATTTTGAATGGAGGAATTGAATGCCAGATTTTCTAAAGAAGAATGATGAAGTAGATGTTAAGAAAAAGGCTTTGACAGATACATTAGGGATAGATTTAGGAACCCTAAATACCGTAGTTGCCAAACCATCAGGAGATAAATTCGACTTATACAAAATTCCATCTGTGGTTGCAGTGAAAAAAGAAGATCCATCCTATGTATTAGCCGTTGGTGAAGAAGCAAAATCCATGCTTGGAAGAACCCCTGAAGACATTATAGCAGTAAGGCCACTTAGAAAGGGAGTTATAGAAAGTCTAGCTCAAGCTGAAGCACTTTTAGTCTATGCCATTGATAAAGGATTAGGAGAAAAAACAGACTCTGTTGATAGGATAGTAATTGGTATACCTGGAGATGCATCTGAAGTTGAGAAAAGAGCTGTAGAAGAGATCGGTATAAAAGCCGGTGCAAGCTACGTGCTGGTTATAAGTGAAGGACTATCAGCTGCTATAGGCGCAGGTCTTCCTATCGCAGAAGCAGCAGGCACNNTCATAGATATTGGTGCTGGATCAAGTGATATCGTTGTAATATCACTCGGAGGAATTACAGACATCGAAACTATAAGGGATGGTGGAGATGATATCGACAAAAATATAGTGGATATGGTTAAAGATTTATACAGCGTTGAAATAGGAATACACGAAGCTGAAAAAGCCAAAATAGCAGTTGGAATGGTACATTCAAGTGGAGACGATGAAAATATTACAACCACCGCTATTGGAAAATCAATGGAAACTAACAA
>PLTK01000061.1 GCA_003164415.1 Methanobacterium sp.
TTATTGCAATGGGATACAGACAAGCAGCTGAAAAAGCACAAGAAATTCTAAACGTCATAGCTATAGATGCAGACGACCGTGACACTCTCCTGAAAGTTGCAATGACTGCAATGACAGGTAAAGGAACTGAAAAAGCCAGAGAACCATTAGCAGAATTAATAGTTGCTGCTGTAAAACAGGTTCAAGAAGATGGTAATATTGACACTGACCACATCAAAATAGAGAAGAAAGATGGTGCTATTGTAGATGAGTCAACTCTAGTTCAGGGTGTTATTATAGACAAAGAAAGGGTACATCCAGGAATGCCTAAATCTATTGAAAACGCTAAAATCGCATTATTAAACAGTGCAATTGAAGTGAAAGAAACAGAAGTAGACGCAGAAATCAGGATCACAGACCCAGCTCAGATGCAGGCTTTCATTGAACAGGAAGAACAGATGATAAGGGACATGGTCAGCAAAGTTAAAGATGCAGGCGCTAACGTACTCTTCTGTCAGAAAGGTATAGATGATCTTGCACAACATTACCTTGCTAAAGCAGGTGTAATGGCTGTTAGGCGAGTTAAAAAGTCCGATATGGAAAAACTCTCGAGAGCAACAGGAGCTAAAGTAGTATCAAACATTGAAGACATGTCTTTTGAAGACCTAGGAGATGCTGGATCAGTTGCAGAAAAAAGGATCTCAGGCGACGAAATGATCTTTGTAGAAGGATGTAAAGATCCTAAATCAGTAACCCTTCTTGTAAGGGGTTCAACTGACCATGTTGTAGATGAGATTGAAAGAGCAGTTGACGATGCAATAGGTGTAGTCGCTGCTACAGTCGAAGACGGTAAAGTAGTGGCTGGTGGTGGAGCAGCAGAAATTTCAATAGCCAGGGGCTTAAAAGAGTACGCTGACACCATAAGTGGAAGAGAACAGCTTGCAGTTGCAGCATTTGCAGAGGCACTCGAAGTTGTACCAAAAACACTTGCTGAAAACGCAGGACTCGACAGCATAGACTCCCTAGTGGATCTCCGTGCAGCACACGAAAAATCACTCTACATGGGACTCGATGTATTCAAAGGTGAAGTACGAGATATGTACAAAGCCGGAGTAATCGAACCACACAGAGTTAAAAAACAAGCTATCCAGTCAGCAGCTGAAGCAGCTGAAATGATCCTAAGGATTGACGATGTTATTGCATCTTCAACTCCAAGGGAACCTGATATGGGTGGTATGGAAGGAATGGGTGGAATGGNNTTTTTTTTACATTGAATAATAACCAGGATTTTCTTTGATTGAGTTACTTTCTTCTAAAAATTCTTCTTTAGAAATTTTACCACTAACATATTCCTTTCTTATATGATTATAACTTGAAATGTATCCCATTTCAACATTATATATTTGGATATAGTAATCATAATCATCATTAGTTGCTAATGTTTTATTTTCCCAATCATTAGGATCCATAACATGTGAATTTAAATCACCCTTTGCAATTAACTGCTGGTTTTGAGTAGCGTTATCAATTTGATTATACATCACACTTGTCGGCACCCCACTACCCACCTCATTAATTAATTTTTGATCAAAGTCAGAATTTATATACAAAATCAGAGTTAAGGAAATTAAAAAAACTACTACACCACCTATGATTCCTAATATCAATCCCTTATTCACCAACTTTCCCCCAAGATTGAATTAACACATAAAAAGAAAATTGAAATTATTTATCAAACATGACTGTATCACCAGTGGATCGATATTTCTCAAGTTCTTCAATTAGTTCACCCATATTTGAGAATCTCTCAGACTTATTTTTGTTTAGACATTTCATTATTATTCCATCAACGGAACTTGCATTTGGATTAATATCAACGGGACGTACTGGTCGGGTATTGAGTATTGAACTGTATATCTGGGAAATTTCACCCTTGAATGGTAATCTACCTGTTACTAGCTCATAGAATACAGTTCCCATTGATAAATATCTGTTCTTTCATCGGCTCTACCAAATTCTTGAGATATCTGCTCAGGAGCTGCATATGATGGTGTAGCACCAGAAAGTGTGACTGAATCCTCTGTTTTAAGTTTACTTAAACCCCAATCGGAAATTTTATTCACACCATTTTTAACCAGGATATTTGAAATTTTCACATCTCCATGGATGATATTTTTACTATGAGCAAATTGTAATCCCTTTGCAACATCATAAACTATTGAAATAGATTCTTCGAGGGTTTTCAGACCCTTTTCAACATTACCTTCACAGAATTCAGTTTCAATATATGGTATGGGGAGAATTTTATAATCAAATAACTTCACAATGTTTGGATGGTCAAGACGGCTCCAATTGGACACTTCAGTTACAAAGGTTTTCTCAGATTTTTTATCAAAACTCTTAGGTATTTTAATGGCTACATCAACATTGTCTCGACGTTTGGCTCTGAACACACGTCCAAATCCACCTTCACCCAGATAGGATGAATCAGTATATAATGAATGTAATTCATAGGGAAGAGATTTGGTTGATAATTTTGCTAATCTGTTGAATTCTTTACCCTCTATAATCATGTCAGAACCATATTTATGAACAGTCCAAAGATTCACAATAAATGGTATAAGAAGTAATAAACTACCAGCAGTAAACGCTTGCATCAGAGGGAATGAGTAAATATCACCTAAAATAACGGTTATAACTGCAAATATTAATATAATAGCAATGTTTATATAGGAATATTTTGCATCCATCCTTAATTTGCCAATGAAATTGTACAATATCAGTCCAATGAATGAGAGAAGCAATATACCTGTGATCAATAATGTATAACCTAAATAAGGGTCGTATATAGGTGGAATAGTAATATCTAGAAGATAATAATTAATTGGTATGAAAATTAATCCTGTTAATAATGCAAAAAATGCATTTAATACAATTAAACCATTGTACCTCCAATTTTTTATGGATCTTTTATACAGTGGGTTACTGAATTTGTTATTTCTATTTAATTTAAAAGTCAAACCCATTAAAAGTAAAATACTGACTATAAAAGTTCCAATTATACGATACTTAAGGTCTCCAACATTATAATTTACTAATCCTGCTGATGTATAATTGGATGATACTGGAAGATTAGAAAGCCAGTTCATCGAATTCATTTCTAATTTCCATCCGTTGTCTCGGTAAATAAATGAATTAATGAATGTATCGGCTGAACTCATGAATATAATTTTTCCCTTGCCATAATTCATATATGAAAGCACGGGTAATGGTCCGCTTGTTTCATTTGCATCTTTAACATTGTTGCTTTCGGTGTGTCCATCCGCTATATATCCCTGATCACCCCACGATGATGCGTCTGTGTAGGCTAAGACTGTTGAATTGCCAGGATTTTTAATATATGTCCCCATTAAACAATAATAAATTGGAATATTTGTTGTTATGGGATTAGAAGTAATATTGGTAATTTTCACAAAATTGGGATAGATAAGATAATCTTTACTATCTGTCACTATTTCGTTATTTGCATAATTCACACCAAAACTCTGCGCAATTTTATTATAGGAAAAATTAACTCCCCCATCATCATATCCCCAGTTACTTCCAATTAGAAACAGTCCGCCACCATTTGACACAAATTGTTTGATAACATTAACCTCAGCATCAGAATAAGTACGTTCTGGAGCCATTAAAATCAGAATATTATAACCCTGGAGTTTTTGAGCTGTAATAGGTCCTTGAGTTAACCTTGAAACACTGTATCCATTGTTTTCGAGTGTAGCTGCAAAACTGGAGGATCCATAGGTCTCGACATTATAAATAGTATTAAATTTTTCATTGGGTCCTGTCTCATCAAACAGAACTTTAGGAGAATTTTGAGCTGCTGTAACTGTAGCTACGACTAGGAATGGTAATATTAATAGAGTAATAATCAATAATATTTTTAACGTATTACTGTTAATCAGTTTAATGCTTCATACCCCCTGATGGAGTATTCTTAGTATTGAACAATTAAACATTAAATTTTTCATTTAATGAAAAAAATAAAAAAATTACATTAGTTATAACCAGGGCCAAATCCACCATCCGGGTTTAGCTCCATCTCCAGTTCCGTCCCCATCTGTTCCACTTTGGGTGCTTTGGGTTTTTATTTGATCATTAACATCGCCGATGGCATTTTTATATCCATCACGATATCCACTTTTATATCCCTCCGCAAATTCTTCCAAACATTTGTTGTCTTTAATCTTGTTCAAACACTCTTCTTTAGCCTCTTCCTTAATGGCCTCTAATGCTTCTTCCATTTTAGATTTTTCAGTAGTCATTACTAACCCCCATCAATTAAAGAAGTCTATTAATTTTATTATTATTATATCTTTCGTAATAATTTTGATATAATCACACAGTTTAAACAGCAAATACCAAATTATTTCAAGTATTTTCCTACTTTTACAAGATTTTAAAGAAAAATATAAATAATGAATTGTTGTAATATAGTATTAAATCAATCATTCTTTAATAGGGGTAATATCATGGGCAAAAAACTGAAAAATGATGATATGATGTGTTTTAATGAGAATTATCCGATGTTTAGACATTTGAATCCTCTGATCTATAAAAAGGTCATGAACACAAAAAAGATGATAAACGACGGTGTGAATCCTCAAGAATTTATTAACAGGGGCGGAGTTGATCTTAATACTTATAACACACTGCAACAAATGTGGCAAGACAAGAATGATACCATCGAGGCTAGCAAACAAGAAGGCACTACAGCTGATGGAAAACCCATCACAATAGGTCCATGTACTAAAATAAAACCTGTTGTAGGCAGTAAAAAAGCACTGGTTTTGTTGATCGAATTTGCCGATAAGAAAAATAGTACATCACCACAAGTTTTCAATAACCTACTCTTTAATTCCCAGTACAGTTTTAAAAATTATTACCTCGAAGTATCATGGAACCAACTTACAATAGATGGTTATGTAAATGACGAATGGTTAGAGGCAAGTAATAACAGATCAAATTATGTTGACACAACCTTTGTTAATGGCCACTTTGTTAAAGCACAATCACTTGTTGAAGAAGCTCTTAATAATCTTAAAAATCAGGATAAGTTAAATTTTGCAGATTATGCTAAAGATGGGGAAATAGAATTACTTATTGTGGTTTATGCCGGTTCTGGAATGGATACTAAACTTAATGCTAAATATATCAGACCTCATACCGATAAATTGTTAAATCCTGTAGAGGTTGCACCTGGAATTTGGGCTAAAAATTATAGTATTATACCCGAACTACCTTCGGATGATGTGGGATGTTTCTGCCATGAGATTGGACATCAATTAGGATTGCCCGATCTTTATAAGGATGGATATAATACGATCGTTGGTGGTTGGTGTTTGATGGGTGTAGGGGATCATAACAATGGAGGAAGAACTCCAGGACATCTCTCAGCATGGTGTAAAATCCATTTAGGCTGGACAAACCCTATTGTAATTGATGGATCTATAAAAAATCAAGATTTAACAGCTGTTAATAATTCAGATCCTGCTAATAAGATTTATAAGATATTGGTTGATGGATCGGATGGAAAAGAATATTTTTTAGTTGAAAATCGACAACAAGTAGGATTTGATGTAGGTTTACCTGCAAATGGACTTATAATATGGCATATTGATGAAAATAATTGCATATATTCTGCACCTAATCATGATCCTAACAATTTCTTCTTGACGCTGACACAATCGGATGGTAAAGATGAATTAAGGGAGAATATGTTAGATATTGAAAAATTAGAAGGTGGGCAGCTTACTGAAAAGGATTTAAGTGGGGATAATGGTGATCCTTACCCTAGAGTTACCAACAATACTATTTTTGATGATAAATCAAACCCTCCGAGCAGAACTTATAGAAATGCACAATCTGGCGTAGTTATAAATTCTATAAGCAATTCAAATGAGTTAATGACTGCAAATATGGGTACAATCACGAATGCTGGAAACATAGCCCAAACACCTAGTGATATTAAAGTTGTTCCAACTTTTAAAGCGAAAAGTGTAAGAACTATGCCTGTTTGGAAAGAACCTCCCGAGGATCCTTGTTTAAAGTTAATTAAGGAGAAAACATTCCTTATTTATTACCAAAAAGGGTATAAAAAAGGATTTCATGAGGGTTATGTGGATGCTAGAAAAAAATTATCCAAAAAGATTCAATAACATTATATCCGAGCTTTAATAACATTAATTTTTGTATTGAAATCCTTTATTTTTTTGGTCAATAAAAAATTTAACATGATTAATCGTTATTTATAATGATTAATCATAGAAAAATATATATAGTAATATACACAAATTTACTACTGTTACTGTATTAGATAAAAGAAGAATTGATTAACGGCAGGTAAAGAAATGAAACGTAACACAACCGTTCTGCTAGATGAGAAAAGAATTTTCAAACCTACTGTAGAAACGGTAGAACGAGCACATATAAAAAATTGGGAAAATGAGATTCGGAAGGGAGAAAACTTCGAGAAATATTGGGAAGAAAAGGCAGAAGACATTGACTGGTTTCAGAAATGGGACAAAGTTCTTGATGAAAGCAATAAACCCTTCTACAAATGGTTTGTAAACGGTAAAATCAACATGACCTACAACGCTGTAGACAGATGGATTAATACCGAAAAAAGAAACCAAGTAGCTATCCTTTATGTAAATGAAAGGGGAGACGAGAAGAAATTATCCTACTACGAGCTCTATCGTGAGGTCAATAAAATGGCCAATGCACTAAAGAACCTAGGAGTAAAAAAGGGAGAAGCAGTATCAATGTATCTCCCGATGTGCCCAGAGCTCATTATTTCAATGCTTGCTTGTACTAAAATAGGTGCAGTTCACAGTGTTGTTTACTCGGGTCTGAGTGTTGGTGCATTTGTTGAAAGGATGAACAATGCAAAGATCAAGATCCTAATCACTGCAGATGGAACCTACAGGAGAGGAAAGGTCATAAACCTTAAAAAAATATCAGA